>CBFGPU010000226.1:0-5502 GCA_965650715.1 uncultured Haloferula sp.
AGGAGAAGAAGGAAGACGTGAAGAAGCCCGAGGCGGCGGAGCAGAAGTAGTCATCGACCCGACACCGCAGCCCCGCCGTCGTCACCGCTTGGGTAAAGACCGTTGCGGGTTCCCCTAGCGATGAGATCGCGGTGAAGGATGGCGACTGCTTCCGGAAGGAGGATCGACGCGTTCACGGCAGCAGGGCTGCCTGACGCAGTCCAAGGGCTCCGCTCCCCCTTTCATAGCATTGACGCCGGGGGATCTCTGCGGTGAACTGGTAATCGGAAACCCTCCCTTTTCCGAATGCCTCAAAACCCAATCCAAGACGTTCTCGTCCTTGGAGCGGGCAGCGCCGGCCTTCTCGCCGCGCTCTCGCTCAAGCGCAAGCTCCCCCTGCTCGGCGTCCGCATCGTCCGCAGCCCCGATATCGGGGTCATCGGGGTGGGGGAGGGCACCACGCCGAATTTCCCCGAGCACCTCTTCAGCTACCTGGGCCTGAACCGGAAGCTCTTCCATGCCCGCGCCGAGCCCACCTGGAAGCTCGGCATCCGCTTCCTCTGGGGCACCCGAGGCCGCTTCGACTATACCTTCGATCACCAGCTCGATTTCACCGCGCCCGAGCTCCGCATGCCGAGCGGCTACTACTGCGAGGACGACTTCTCCTGCACCAGCCTGCCCTCCGCCCTCATGTGGCACGGCAAGGCCTTCGCCAGGCAGGACAACGGCTGCCCGGACATCCAGGGCTGGCACGCCTTCCACATCGAAAACGAAAAACTCGTCGCCGTCCTCGAACTCTGCGCCCGCGAGTGCGGCGCGGAGATCATCGACGGTCGCGTCACCGGTGCCGACCGCCTTCCGGGGGGAGGGATCGCCGCCGTCCACCTGGAGGACGGCCGGCGCCTCGCCGCGGACTTCTTCATCGACTGCAGCGGCTTCCGCAGCGAGCTCCTCGGGAAAGTACTGGAAGAACCGTACCAAAGCTTCGGCGATGGCCTCTTCTGCGACCGCGCCGTGGTCGGCGGCTGGGACCGCGCCCCGGACGAGCCGATCCTGCCCTACACCACCGCCGAGCAGATGGATGCCGGCTGGGCCTGGCAGATCGAGCACGAGCACCACGTGAACCGCGGCTACGTTTACTCGTCGAATTTCATCAGCGACGAACAGGCGGCGGAGGAATTCCTGCGCAAGAACCCGAAGGCTCCCAAGTCGCCGCGCATCGTGAAATTCCGCAGCGGCTGCTACCGGCGCCAGTGGGTCGAGAACGTTGTCGCGATCGGGAATGCCGGCGGCTTCGTCGAGCCGCTCGAAGCCACCGCGCTCATGATCGTCTGCGGGAATCTCCAGACCCTCGTCGAGATCCTCAACCGCAGCCGCCTCATGCCCACGCCCTCGCTGCGCGACCTCTTCAACGAACTCACCGGCAAGGGCTGGACGGACATCCGCGACTTCCTCGCCCTCCACTACAAGCTCAACGCCGCGCCGCAGACTCCCTTCTGGGACCACTGCCGCGCGGAGACCCGGCTCGGCAATCTCACCGGCCTCATGGACTTCTACGAGGAGAACGGCCCCACCGGCTTCTGCCGCTACCGCCTCTCCGGCCTGCAGAACGACTTCGGCCTCGAAGGTCACCTCGTCATGCTCGTCGGCAACAAGCACCCGCACCGCGCCCGCTACACCCCGCCGCCGGAGGACCTCGCGCGCTGGGAAGCCCGCCGCAAGCACTTCAGCGCCCAAGCCCGAGCCGGCCTCGACGTGAAGGACACCCTCGCCTTCATCCGCCACCCCGGCTGGCACTGGCACGGCGACCCCGCGTAGGCCGCAGCGGTGGTCCGCACGCGCCGTGTACGGCCGAAGCAGGAACGATCACCGCGCCCGCCTTTGGTAGCGGAAGCACTCGCGTGCTTCCGGCGGGGGCGAATATCCCCGCCTTTATTCTCCCAAACGCTCCCGCGCGAGCGCCAGCCATAAGGAGAGGGGACACTCCTGTCCCCGGCATTCGCGTCCGCCTCGACGACAAGGGTGCCTGGCTGGATGAAGCAGAGCAATTCGGAAAGGACGGGAACACGACGACCAGGAACAAGACAACCACGCCCGCTCCCGTCCATCAAACATCCCTGCTCGCCACGTTTCATTCGCGGCCTACTCCATGGAAAATGATGGGAAGGCAAGAACGCTCACCCCTCATTCCCCAGCCGAAACCCCGGCCTCCACCCAAGTTCCGCCATCGCCTTCCGGCTGGAGATCGTGCCGTCTTCTTCGGCGATATTATAGATCCCCCGTTCGCCCCCCTCGATCGCCCAGCGGGCCGCATGCGCGGCGTCATCCACATGCAGCGCACCGCCCGCAGGCGCTTGGTCGAAGCCCGTGCCCGGCCCGTAGAATTTCCCGTAGCGCAGGACGAGCCCCGCCAGCGGGGCCTCCAGCACCTGCCGCTCAAGGCTCGCCACCGCGCGCGCCGTGACGCTGAAGGCGGGATCTTCCAGATTCAGCGGCGCGCTCTCCTCGTATGGCAAGGGGCCGGGCGCGTAGGCGAAGGCGACGCTCTGTGCGATCAGGCGATCCGCTCCGGCCGCCAGCGCCGCGGCGATGAGGTGCCGCGTGCCGGTCTCGCGAATGTGCGACGTGCGAACCCGCGCCGCAGCCATCTCATCCGTTGCCAAGGCGGGCGGCAGGTCGGTAAGCTGATGGATCACGATCTCCGGCCGTGCCTCGCGCACCGCCTCGATCAACGAAGCTTCATCGAACACATCCACCACCACCGGCTGCACCCCGAGCGCATGGAGCATGGGGACCTTGTCCGGCGAGCGGGTCATGCCGGTCACTTCAAAGCCATCCGCCACCAGCAGGCGGCAGAGCCTGCGCCCCACGGCACCGCTCGCGCCCGCGATGAAAATTCTTCCGCATCGGTTCACCTGCAATGGAGGGATCGGATTCACTCGGCCACAGCATCCGCTTCACCGCCACCGCCTCTCTTGGGGACGGCATCCCCTTCCTTGTCGAGGTCCGGATAATACTCCTTCAGCGAGCCGGCGATATCGGGAAAGACGAGCAAGGGCTTGTCCGGGCCGATGATGAAAGTGTCATGGACCTGTGAGTAGAGGATCTTCCTGATGCCGAGCTCCTTCGCATGGCGGAGGATCGCATGCGCCAACGCAGGATCGACGTGCTTCCCGATGAAGAGGATGTCGTTGGATCGCTCGGGATCCGGGGGATAGCCCTTGAGGAGCACGGAGGGGAAGTCCGGTGATTTCCCGGCCTCTTGAATCAGCAGCTCGCGGACCTTTCCAGCCACGGCAGCGGGCACGACTCCCCACTCGTCGAAGCGCGGATTCGGATTGGGCTCTTCCTCGTGGGTCACCTGCGCGTAAGCCACGCGCCCGCCACTATCCGTGACCGTCACGCCCTTGCCGGGTGGTACCAGCTCGATCCTTGGCGCGCCCTCCGAGATGCCGGCGGCGAGCAGGATTAAGACCGCGGCGCAGGTGCGCGTCCTTGCCCCGCACCCGATCTTCGCCCCGAATCCGGATCTCCTGTCGCTGGTGGTTCACATCGTCCAAGCTGGCTTTTCCAAACAAGTCGCAGATCCACCCGCCGATCAAGCTGCAAGGAAAGCCCCGCACGAGCCCTGTGCCGCAGGAAGATTCAAGGACTGCCCCTTTTCAAGGCCGCCTCGGCACAGGATCGACAGATACACGCCCGTCCCTTCATCTCATCGCGCACGGAGGCGAGCAACTCCGCCGTGAAAACCACCTCACGGCACCAGCACGGCGTGTTGAAATCACAGGATGCCGCCACCGCACAGTGGTTCGCCGCCCCGCAGAGCGGACAGAGCGGATTCCGCAACGGGGGTTGAAGGGGGCCGGGGTCCATCGCGTCTCCGCCTGCCATTCAAACCGCACCGCTTCCCACGCTCCGAACGCCCGCGCCGCCCGGACCGCTGGACGGGATCCGGGCGATGACCTTGATCTCCACTTGGAAGCCCGCCAGCCAATTCACGCCGACCGCCGTCACGTTCGGCAGCGGCTCGCGGGGGAAAGCCTTCGTCATCCCCTCCAGCACGAAGCCCACGCTTGCCTCGGGATCGATCATGAAAAAGGTCAGGTCCACCACGTCGTCGAAGCCTCCGCCCGCCGCCGCAAGCACGCCCTCCAGATTTTCGAACGCGAGCTGGACCTGCGCCTCCAAGTCCGGCTCCGGCGAGCCGTCCTGACGAGCACCGACCATCCCCGAGACGAATAGCAGATCGCCGGACGCGATCGCGGGAGAATAGCCATGCTCCTTGTAGAGCGCGTGAGGATTTGCCGGAAAGATCGCCTTGCGGGTGCTCATGGTAAGTGCCCTTAGATCGTCGCGGTTTCCGCCGAGTCAAGGGACGGGCTAAAGCACCCTTGGCAAGGTATGGATGTACAGCTTCTCCGCATGGGAACGCACATCGAGGAAGCAGGATGTGCCGCAGCCTCTGCAAGTAGCAGGATGCTCCTCGTCGGATCCTCTTTGGTTCTCAAGTGCGGTCGCGAGAACCGGATGACCGCATCCCTCACACAAGAATGCTACATTGTTGCCAAACGCGTCTGCCGGGATCTCCTCTCCCGCGCCGGCCATAATCAAGAAGTCTGTGATCTTCATACGATGGCATCGTGTCGCCGAACCATGGTAACCGGACCCTCCTGGGAGTGGAAGGCCGACTTCCTTCTCATCCCGGCAGCCATCCTCGCGTGCCACCTCGCCATCACTTCTCCACCGGCGCCAAGGTATGGGCATCGCGGGCCAGGAGCCAACGGCCATCGGGCTGCTTGCGATAAATCGTGATCCGATACCCGGCGAGCTGCATCGCATCTCCTCCCCCCCGCGGGGTCGCGGACAAGGCATCCCGGCACCGCGTGCAAGCCACCTCGCCGGCCACCACCACCTCCTCCAGCTCGCTCGTGCAATGCGGATCAGCGTTGCTTGAGCACCGGGATCTTCACGGGCTTGTAGTCCATGCCTTCGAACCACGGATCATCCGGGACACGGATCGTGCCCGCCTCCTGATCGATGACGAAAGGTTTCCCGGTGTAGGGCTCGAGGGGAATCTCGCCACCGCTGGCGGCTTGAAGCGCGGCATTGAGGATGGCCGCATCGGTTTGGGTCCGGGTCCAGCCTTTCGACCATGCCGTCGAGCCTTTGAAGAGCATGTCCAGCATCGCGGCACCATCCTCCGAGAGCCCCGTGGTATCGGGCGGGTTTGCGGAGAGCCCCGGGATATTGCCGATGGCTGATTCCTTCATCCGCGCGGTGATCTGCGTGTAGTAAGCGATCTGAGCCGCCAGCACCGCGTCCGGGTCATTGATCTTCCTCAGGGGGTCCGCTTCCCTGCCGGAATTGTCGAGCAGCATCGGCAGGGAACGGGGATCACCGAGAAGGCCCGGGAGCAGGAAGCTGCGGGTGCTGTGATGCCACTCGCCGAGGAAGACCCGCGCGAGATCGGCGGGCGTGTCCTGATCGCGGGTGAGAAGATCTTGCCATGCCGCGAAGTCCGAG
>CBFGPU010000227.1:0-5480 GCA_965650715.1 uncultured Haloferula sp.
GTGATGAAGCGTCCGGTCATCGGTGCGGACGGCAAGGAAACCGGCGAGCAGGTGGAAGTGCAGGAGCTCGACAGCGGCATCTACCTGCGCGGCAGTTCGAAGAGCCAGGTGAACCTGTGGAATTGGCCCTGCGGCTCGGGCGAGGTTTACGGGTATCGCACGGACAAGTCGCAGCCGGCCGAGGTGATCGCGGGCGTGACGCCGAAGGTAAAGGCGGACAAGCCCGTCGGCGAGTGGAACCGGACGATGATCACGATCCAGGGCGACCGTCTGACGGTGACGATGAACGGCCAGACCGTCATCGAGAACGCGCAGCTGCCCGGCATCCCCGCGAAAGGAAAGATCGCCCTCCAACACCACGGTGCCGCGATCGACTTCGCGAATATCTGGGTGAAGGAGCTGTGAGGGGGCTTCGCACGAGCCGGGGATCGATGGTGTTCTTTCCGGGTTCACCCGGGAGGTCGCAACGCCCGATCCCGGGCTACGGCGTTGCGATCCCTCCGGGATCCGGGTGCGATCTCCTCACCCGGTAGTAGAGCCGTGGTGCGGGCGGACGTGGCAGGTATTCGTTGAAGGGGCTGGTGGCCCATGGGAGCGGGGTCCAGGTGGCGAGATCGGCGGAGGTTTCGAGCGTGCCGGTTCCGCTTCATTCGAGGACGAGGTAGGCGTCGCTGTTAGAGATCGCGAAGGGGCCGGGTTCGCCGGCGGCGGGCAGGCCTTTGGCATCGATTTCGTTCCGGAGGTGCCAGAGGACATGGACGTTGTTCGGGTAGGCGATGGCACCGATGCGGAACATGAAGATGATGCCGCAGAGTCCGCGCTTTCGGTCCACCCAGGGGTAGGTGCCGAAGGCTCCGGGGCTGGCGACTTCCTCGACCACGCCGGTGGCGGGATTCTGGGCGTTGATCCACGAGCCCATGCCGTAGTCGGGCCGCTGGTCGTAGGCGTAGTATTCGGAGTCCTGCGCGGGGCTGTAGTACTCGGGCAGGCCGAAGGTCTGGTTGGTGAAGAATTCCTGCACGCTGCGGCTGGAGAGGACCACGCGGCCGTTTTCGCCACGGCCGTTGTTCATCACCATGCGCAGGAACTTGAGATAGTCCGCGGCGGTGCAGCGCGCGCCGCCCGCGATGCCGGGGTTGAGGTCGAAGAAGAGGTAGTCCGCGCTATCCATGCCGAGCGGGTCGAACAGCAGCTCGCTGGCGAGGGTGCTCCAGGGTTTTCCGGTCACGACCTCGCAGATACGGCCGACGGTCTGCATGCCGTCGCCTTCGTAGTCGAACTGGGTGCCGGGGGTGAAGACGATCGGGGAATTCGCCGCGATCAGGTCCACGGACCCGGCAAGGGTCAAAGTACGATCAATCTCGTAGTCCGGGTCTCTCAACGAGAGGCCGCTCTTCATGCCGAAGCACTGGCGGATGGTGATGTTGCCCTTGCCGTAGGCGTCGAAGATCGGAAGGTACTTGCCCACGCGGTCGTCGAGCGCGAAGTAGCCGCGCTCGGCGCAGGCGAGCACGATGGCGCCGGAGAGCCATTTGGTGCAGGAGGCGACGGCGAATTTGCTGTCCTGCGTGATTGATCCGGCTTGGAAGCGGAAGATTTCGCCGAGGCCTTCCTGTTCGACGATGGCGAGCACGCGGTTGCCGTAGAGATCGAGGTTCTGTTCGAACTGATCCCGTGCCGCCGAGAAATCGTAGGACTGCGCGTGAACTCCGGCCCTGAAGGCGAAGGCTAACAGGAACATTCTCATGCCGGTTGGTTCCCGTGAAACCGGATCGCGGCCGAGGAGTTGCTTGCATTCTGAGCGCTTCCCTCCCGCGCCGCAGCGGCCATTCTCCCTCCATGGCGAAGATCCGCCCCTATCAAGCCGCCGACGCCCCGGAGATGGCCCGGCTCGTTTCCGTCCTCGGTTATCCGGTCGGCACTGAGGAAATGCGCAGCCGTCTTGCCGGGCTTTCGTCCGCTCACCACACGCTGGTTGCGGAGGTGGGAGGCGAGGTGGCCGGGTTCATCGGGCTCGTCGCGATCCGGCCTTATGAGTCGTCGGTTCCATTCGGCTTCATCCTGGCGCTTGCGGTGGGCACGGGTCACCAGAGGCAGGGGATCGGCTCGGCGCTGGTGCGGGCGGCGGAGGATTACTTCCGGGAGCAGGGGGTGGGCGACGTTCGTTTGAGCAGCGGCCTGCATCGGGAAGAGGCGCACCGGTTTTACGAGTCGAGGGGGTATGCGAAGACGGGGTTCCGCTTTCGCAAGGTGCTCGCGGAGGGCGGTTGAAGGGTAGGGGGAGCCGGCGACGTTCATCGGGGTTGCCCCCGGTCGGGGGAGCCGCATAGCTTCCCCGCGTGTCCGGCAAGAACATCGTTTATTTCGACCTCGAGACCCAGCGGAGCTTCGGCGACGTAGGCGGGGCGGCGCACAAGGACAAGATGGGCGTTTCAGTCGCGGTCACCTACAGCACGGCCCGCGGAGGTTACCGCATTTACGGAGAAAGCGACCTGAACCAGCTCGTGGATGAACTGGTCCGGGCCGACCTGGTGGTCGGCTGGAATCACGTGGAGTTCGATTACCCGGTGCTACAGGGTTACACGATCTACGATCTTCCGGCGCAGACGGTGAATCTGGACATGATGCTGGATCTGCAGGAGAAGCTGGGCTTCCGGATGAAGCTGGAGTCCGCGGCTTCCGCTTGTCTCGGCACCGGGAAATCGGCGGATGGCCTGGATGCGCTGCGGTGGTGGCAGGAATACAAAAAGACCGGGAGCAACGCGCCCTTGATGAGGATCGCGGAGTATTGCGCCTACGACGTGAAGGTCACGAAATGCGTCCACGAGTTCGCAATGGCGAACGGCCTCGTGAAATTCCACGACCGCGGGGGAAATCCGCAGGAGATCGCAGTGGGATGGGCGTGAGCCCAGGGAGCCGGGCGTGCGTTTAGACCCAGCCGACCATCCCCATGACGCCCCAGACGGCGCGACCGAAGAACGCGATCAGGAGGACGATGAAGACGTAAATGCTGACGTCGATCTGCTTGCGGGTCATGGCGGGGGGGTTTTAGGGCCGCCGGCTTGCGGCTGCCAAGGAGATTCGCCATGGCCGGATGATTGCACTACTGGGCCACCAGCACCCCCGGCGTCCGCAGCCGGTCGAGCCGCTCGATCCCCGCCCTCACCTCCCGCAGCAAGCCGTCAAGATCCTCCCGCAGGAACTCGCTCGTGTCCGGATCGTTCCAGAGGCGCATCAGCACGCGCTCGAGCCGGCGGTCGCTGCGTTCGCATTCACGCGGCAACCCCTCGCGGAAAGTCGGGAAACGCCGGCTGACAAGACTCATCCAGATCTGCTGGAACCCCGCTTCCCGGCTGAAACCGAAGTCCGGCTCTCCTCCCTCCTGCTCGATCCATCCGGCGATGCGGTCCGCCTGGAGGTTCCGCTCGATGGCAAGGTCGTTGCAGACCTGAGTCAGGATCCGGGATTCGGAAATCGACGCCGCATGAAGATACGCGGCCACGGCATCCAGGGTGCGGGTAAGGGCGGTTTGGAGGGAAACGGATGACGCTTGGGCTGGCAGGCGAAGCTCGTGCATCCCGGAACCTTCGCACGGCGCGTGCCGCTTTTCATGATGAGAATCGCGTGATTGAAAGATCAGGGTTTTTCGATTCGTAATGTCGGGTCCGTCACCACCACCCCGGAGCAAACTGCAAATTCCCGCGTCTTCGCAATGGCGCTTTGCAATCCCCTCCTAGCTCCGCCGGGCTTCCGCGTCCTCCACCGCGCGCGACCATGCCTCCGCCAAGGTGGGATGATAGTGGGGAATCGCGAGGTACTCCGCAGCACTCAGCCGGAGCTCGATTGCCGCCTGTAGGAGGTGGCTGGTTTCCACGACATCGGGCCCGATCCCGGTCGCACCGAGCAATCGCCCCGTCTCCCGATCCACCACCACCTTGACGAAGCCGTGTCGCGATCCCGCGATCATGCCTTTTCCATGGTCGGCATAGCTCTGGCGACCAAGGACCACCGGCGTTTTGTCCTCCTTCGCCGCGGTTTCGGAGAGCCCGATCTGCACGCATTGAGGCTCCGTGAACCACGCCGACATGACCGCGCGCCCCGGCCACTCCGCCGCATGGCCCGAATGGTCTTGCCGGAGCACCAAGGCGGCATTCCGCGCGGCCACTTCGCCTTGGAGCACCGCCAGATGCACCACCGGCCGGGGGCTGGCGCAATCCCCCGCCGCGAAGACATGCCGCAGCGAGGTTGCCGCCCGCTCGTCGATCACGATCCGCCCTTTCTCCATCGCAATACCGATTTCCTCCAAACCCATCCCGCCGGTCGCGGGCTTCCTACCGGTGGCCACCAGCAAGGCGTCGGCCTCCAAGGGCTCCGCGCCGCCCGAGAACTCCAGGCGAAAGCCCCGCGGACCATGCGCGACCGACTCCACCTCCCTCTCCTTCAGGAACCCGATTCCCCGCTCCCGGCTTTCCAGCTCCATCGCCGCGGCGATGTCGGGATCGCTATCGCTCATGATCCGATTCCCCCGGACGATCACGGTCACCCGGCAGCCGACTCCCTCGAAGAAATGCGCGAACTCCATCCCCACCGCGCCAGCGCCGAGGATCGCGATGCACTCCGGCAGCCGGGGGAGCCGGACCACGTCGTCGCTGGTCCAGTAGGGCGTGCCTCCCAGACCGGGAATCTCCGGAACCGAAGGTCGCGATCCGGTGGCAATCACGAAGGCACCCGCCTCGAGGCTCCGCACGCTGCCATCCGGTTCCGTCAGCTCGACCGAGTGCGCCGAGACAAAGCGCGCCTCTCCTCGCAACAACGCGTAGGCAGCCGCTTTCATCGCCGTCACCCGCTCGCCGCGAAAGTCCTCCCGCAGCGATTCAAGCCGCGCCCGCAACCCCGCGGGATCGAGTTCGGGGTCTGCCGCCCGGATCCCGAATCGCCCGGCATCCCGGATGACCCGCATGCGGTTGGCCGTTTCGATCAGGATCTTGGAAGGCATACAGCCCCGCAGGATGCAGAGCCCGCCGAGTTCCCCCGCCTCGATCAAAGCCGTCCTCACCCCGAGATCCGCCGCAGTGCGCGCCGCCGCGTGCCCGGCGCTGCCAGCGCCCACCACGATCAAATCGTAAGACTCCTTCATGACCACTCAGGAGATCCGGCTCACTTCGCGGCGGGTCGCGGCATCAGCACTCGCCCAGCCGTCCTCGCTCCGGAGGAATGAGAATGCTTGTTCCGCTTCGAATTCCTCGCCGGTGAAAACATGCCGCTCGATTTCGATTTGATCCGCACCCGCCCGGATCAAATGGAAGCCCTGCGGTTCGCCCTGCAAACGGGTCGAGCAGACGGTCGCCGCTTGGGAAACGACACAGCGCCAGCCATGCGCCGGACCCAGCGTGCCGAGGTGGGAGCAATGGAAATGCCCGCACAGCACGAGGTCCACCCGCCGCCGGGCGATGACCTCCAGCAGATCACCCAAAGGCTGC
>CBFGPU010000228.1:0-5473 GCA_965650715.1 uncultured Haloferula sp.
CGCAGGAAGCCCCCGATGGCACCGAGCTCCTTCATCGAGGAAAAGGTGAGCCAGACGAGGCCGGTGATGCAGAAGGTGAGCTGGAAGGTGGTCTTCCATTTGCCCAGGCGATCGGCGGCGAGGACCTGGCCGGCTTCCACGGCGATCTGGCGGAGGCCGGTGACGAGGAATTCGCGCGCGATGATCAGGGCGGTGACCCAGACCGGGGAGTGGTAGCCAGCCACCGGCTGGGCGGAAAAATACACGAAGGCGGCGCAGACGAGGATCTTGTCCGCGAGGGGGTCGAGGAGTTTGCCGAGGGGGGTGACGAGGCCGAGCTTCCGCGCCAGATAGCCGTCCAGCCAGTCGGTGGCGGCGGCGATCGAGAAGGTGACGAGGGCGATCGCGTAGCCGGTTGTTCCCGGGAAGCCCACCGCCGCAACGAAAACCGCTGTGAGGAACAGGCGGGAGACGGTGATGGCATTGGGCAAGTTCACAGCGCGAATGTGGGGAATGCATGGCATGATGGCAACAAGGGGTTGCACCAAAGGCGCGGGTTCCCTACATCGCCGCCGTTTCCCGAACCGTTTGATCACCATGAGCAATAGCGATTTCGGCCTCGTCGGCCTGGCCGTGATGGGCCAAAACCTCGTCCTCAACGTGGAGTCCCGTGGATTCCAGGTGTCCGTCTACAACCGCACCACTTCCGTCACGGAGGAGTTCGTCGCCGCTCATCCCGGCAAGAAACTGGTGGGTGCCAAGTCCCTCGAGGAGTTCGTCCAATCGCTGGCCTCGCCGCGCAAGATCATGATCATGGTCAAGGCGGGCGGTCCGGTGGATGCGGTGATCGAGTCGCTGATCCCACTGCTGGACAAGGGCGATATCATCATCGACGGCGGCAACTCGCTCTACACGGACACCGAGCGCCGCGACAAGTGGCTGGGCGACCTGGGCTTCCGCTTCATCGGTGCCGGCGTGTCCGGCGGCGAGGAAGGCGCGCGGAAGGGCCCCTCGATCATGCCCGGCGGCCCGGCCTCGACCTGGGACGTGATGAAGCCGATCTTCGAGAGCATTTCCGCGAAGGTGGATGGCGAGCCCTGCGTGACGCACATCGGCCCCGGCGGTGCCGGCCACTACGTGAAGATGATCCATAACGGGATCGAGTACGGCGACATGCAGCTCATTTGCGAGGCCTACAACATCTTCAAGGCCGCGGGCTTCACCCCGGCCGAACTCGCCACCGTCTTCACCGACTGGAACAACGGTGACCTGGAGAGCTACCTGATCCAGATCACCTCGAAGATCTTCGAACAGCAGGATCCCGAGACCGGCAAGGCGCTGGTGGACGTGATCCTCGACACCGCGGGTCAGAAGGGCACCGGCAAGTGGACGATCATGAACGCGGTGGAGAATGCCGTGGTGATTTCGACGATCAATGCGGCCGTGGAAGCGCGCATCCTTTCCTCCATGAAGGACGCCCGCGTCTCCGCCAGCAAGGAGCTGCAAGGCCCGAAGGCCGAGATCTCCGCCGACAAGGCCGAGCTGGTGAAGAAGGTGCACGATGCGCTCTTCGCCTCGAAGATCATCTCCTACGCGCAGGGCCTCGACCTGATCGCCGCCATGGGCAGGGAGAAGAACTGGGGCCTCGACCTCGGCAAGATCGCCGCCATCTGGCGCGGCGGCTGCATCATCCGCGCCCGCTTCCTGAACCACATCACGGACAGCTACCGTTCGAACCCCGAGCTGAGCAACCTGATGCTGGCACCCTATTTCAAGGACCTGCTCAACCAGTTCCAGCAGAACTGGCGCGAGGTCATCGCGACCGCCACGCTCGCGGGCATTCCGGTGCCGGCGTTCTCGGCCTCGCTGGGCTACTACGACAGCTACCGTAGCGCGGTGCTGCCGGCGAACCTGCTGCAGGCGCAGCGGGACTTCTTCGGGGCGCACACCTACGAGCGCACGGACAAGCCGCGCGGGGAGTTCTTCCACACGGATTGGCCGGAAGTGATCGGCTGAGCCGGGTTTTGAATCGAGTTTCCGGGGAGGCGGGCATGGAGATGCCCGCCTCTTCGTTTTTGTCCGGATCAGTCAATCGGGGTTGGCGCAAATCTGATCGATGTGCTACCACCGCCTCCCTGCCCTGCGCCGCACCATGGATTTCCCCCGGTCCAGCCTCGTTCCGCGCCCCATCCGCGCGAGGGTCTCGTTTCTCCTGCTGGTTATGTTTCCGCCGGCGGCGTCATTCGCGGTGCCGACGGGGACGAACCTCGGCTTCGAGAGCAATCTGACGGGGTGGACGTCCTCCGGGGTGACAATCGAGACCTCGAAGGTCCATGCGGGAAGCAAAAGCCTGGCCCTCCGGGGCGGCTTCATTCAGCAAGGCTTCTCCGGACTGAGTCCCGGGGAAACCCACACCTTGAAGTTGGCCTACCGGGACAACACCCAGGAATCGTGGGTCTTGTCCCACGCGCGGATCCTGATCGACGGCGAGGTGATCGCCGAGATCCACACCGGGCAGAGTTTGGAGTTCCTTTTTTCGGGCGGGTTCGAATTCTCGGCCAGTTCCAGCAATGCGTGGCTGCGGATCGAGTCACTCGAGCCCGGTCCGTCGGGACTTTTGATCGACAGCGTTTCCATCGTTACCGGCAGCCTGCCGTCACCGCCCCAACATGCGTGGTCCGGCCTGACCCAGGTATCCGACGCGCGCGGGGGCAGACGGCTTGCCAACGGGAGCTTCGAGCAGGCAACCAGCGACCCGGCTTCGGACCCGCACAACTATGGGCCGGTTGGCAATCCGCATCTTGCCGAGCTTTCCCTACCGGGCTGGCGGGTGACCCGGGAGAACGTGGACGTCATCGAGAGTGACGGTGCGATGGCTCCTCATGGAACGAAGGCACTGGACACCGGCGGGCACGGGCCGGGCGGCATCGCCCAGACGATCACCGGACTGCAGCCGCATGCGTGCTACACGTTTTCGTTTCTCCACGCCCGGCATGTTTCGTGGGGCGAAGAGGACATGACCGGCGAGGTCCATTCGAACGGACGCCTTGTGGCCAGGCTTGTCAGGACGATCGACCAAACCTGGGAGGACGGCTACGAATTGCGGGAGATCCCGGTGCTGGCCTCTGAAGCGGGAGAATTGACCTTGGAGCTTCGCTCGACCACCACGGATCAAGGAGGAAACATTATCTACGACGATGTGCGCCTGCGCCAAGGAGGAGACGGGTTTCTCGCTTGGACTCTTCATCATGGTCTGGAAGCGGATCCGGAGGACGACGCGGATGGCGACGGCATCGATCACGGTCTGGAATTCATCTTCGGCACCGACCCCCATGCCACGGACACCTTGCCGGGGATGACTTCGGAAGAAGGGCAGCGCCTCCTGAAAATCCCGATCAGCGGCCTGTCACGGAGCGCCGGCTTCAGCCACCGGTTGTGGTGCAGCCGCGATCTGAACTCATGGAAAGTGGCCTCCGAGGCGGAGAGCGGGATGACTTTGGTCTCCGATAGTTCGGCCCCCGGGGCGAGCGGAGAGCGGGTCTTCCGAATCGATCCGCCTGAAGGCAGGCTTTTCTGGAAACACGCAGCGGTGGCTCCTTAGCCGCGGGATCATCGCTGCCGATTCAACGGGCGACCGTTCTTTTTCGGTGCAGGACCAAGGGGACAAGAATTTCAGGTAACCTGAACCGATTCCCCCGCGTCATTGCCTTTTGGAGGCGTCTCCTGCGTTCCATGGCGGGCATCTGAACAGCATGCTACGTGTGGCATTCAAGGCGCTCCCCGGCAGGTAGTCAGGCAAACTTAACCATCAAGGAGTCTTTTGACAGTATCCTGATATTTCGATTTGCTGTAGCTCCCCCGATTACACCCAAGACTAGTCCCACACACCGACCATGAAGTCGCCCACCCTTACATCCACCCGAGCCATGATCATCGCCGCAAGCGCAGCCACGCTTGCCGCGCCGTCGATGGCCGCCTCGCTCCGCTTCACCATTTCCGCCGGGGCCAACAACGCCCTCCTGGGTTCCACAATCATCGCCACGGGAGATTGGAATGCCGATGGCATCCCGGATCTCGCGGTGGGCGACCCCGGTTTCTCCGGCGGTGCCGGGCAGGTCCTCGTCGTGAGCGGGGACGATGGGACGAGCCTCCATGAATTCGTCGGCACGGCGGGCCAAGCCTTCGGCAGCTCCCTTGCGGTGCTGGATGCGAACGGCGACGGCACGCTGGATCTCGCGGTGGGAGCCACCGGCGGGGCCGGTTCGGTCTCCATTTTCTCCGGTGCGGACGGCTCCGTGCTCCAAACCATCACCACGGCCTCACCGGGCGCGGGATCGCTTTTCGGCGCAGCCCTGGCCGATGCCGGCGACCAGAATGCCGACGGCAAGGACGACCTTTTCATCGGAGCTCCAGGCGCAGCCGCCCTGAATGGCAGCGTGCTGGTGGTGTCCGGTTCGGACGGTTCGCTGATCCGCACGCTTGCACCGCTCGCGGTCGCCTCCGAATTCGGCGCATCGCTCGCGACCGTGGGTGACTTGAGCGGCGACGGTCTTCCGGATCTCGCCGTGGGCTCGCCGGGCGCTTTGGCCGGCAACGGCACGGTGCAACTGATCCGCAGTTCCGATGGGACGGAGATCGCCACCTCGGCGGGCACCATCGCGCTCGCGCGTCTGGGTAGCCGGGTGGGGTCGGTGGATGACCGCAACGGGGATTCGGTGCCCGACCTCGTGGCCGGTTCCGGTTCCGGCGGCTCGGCATTCCTGCTTTCCGGAAGCGATCTCACCCTGATCACCGATCTTTCCCTTGCCGGTGCTGCCGCAGGGCAGCCGGTGGTTCCCGGCGGGGCGCTGGACGTCGATCTCAACGGAACGACCGAACTTCTCATCGGCTATCCCGGCGCGGCACCCCTGCCGATGGTGTCCGTGATCCCGGCCCCGGTCGCTCCCGAGCCGAGCTTCTATGAAGGCGTCTCCGGAGGCGGCCTCGGCACCGCGGTGGCTGCAATCGAAGGCCTCGGCTTCGCGATCGGCGAGCCGCTGATCGGCGGAGGAGCCGTGCATGTCTATACCGCCGCGGTGGACACCGATGGCGATGGCGTGCCGGACATCGACGACCATTGCCCGGACTCGATCCTCACGCCCACGGTGATCTTCGGCGACCTGGATACCGGGGTGGAAAACCGGGTGGACGAGGACGGCTGCTCGATCGCCGATCTCTTCGCCGCGCTCGAACCCGAAAGCGGCTGGAAGAACCATGGCAAGTTCGTGTCCTCCTCGGTAAAGCTGGTGAAGCGCCTGCTCCGCGCCGGCACCATCGACAAGGCAGAAGCCAAAGCCCTCCGGAGCGGAGCCGCCCGCTCCAATGTCGGCAAGAAGCAGCCCGGAACCGGCAACGGTAATGGGAACGGCAATGGCAACGGGAACGGCAATGGCAACGGAAACGGTAATGGAAATGGTAACGGCAACGGTAATGGGAACGGCCACAGGCCGGGCCG
>CBFGPU010000229.1:0-5469 GCA_965650715.1 uncultured Haloferula sp.
GCAGGGGGCACCTTCGGTTACTCGATCGCCGCGCATGGCCCGTATCTGGTGATCGGCGAACCTTCGAATTCCGCGCCGGGAGCCGCCTGGGTATATTCGGCGGACGGCTCCACCATGCACAAGCGCCTCGGCTCGGGCGCACTCGCCGGCATCGATGGTTTCGGCACCCAGGTCGCCACCCGGAATGGCCGTATCCTCATCGGCGCGGGCGTGGTGGAAGGAAATTTCGGAACAACGGGGACGCCGCCTCCCGCCCATCGTCCGGTCCTGCTGTGGTCGGATTTGAATGAGAACCCGCTCCGCCTCGTGCCTTCCACCGCGGATGAACCGGGCTTCGAAAGCGGCTTCCGCATCGCCCTCCTCGATGGTTGTGCCGTGATGGCGGCCGGATCGGAGACCGAGGGCGGCCTCGAATACTACGCCTTCCCCGAGGCAACCTCGGAATCCTCTCCGGCCAAGCGCTCCTCCGTGGCAGGCACCGCCACCTGGCCCGCCGGTGGCGGACCCGATCCCGTCTGGTCCTTCGCGAACACCGCCGGCGGCGAAATCGAAGTCGTCGTCAATCTCGGCGGCATCCCCGCGAATCCCGGCGACCTCGTGATGGAATGGTCCGCCGATCTCGTCCACTGGGCTCCCTTGGCCGACGCCGCGGGCACCACCCTTTCCGCCGCAAAGGTCACAGCCGTCGCGGCGGGCGGGGGAATCCTCAAAGTCACCTTCCAATCCGAACCCGCCGGCAAAGGCTTCTTCCGCCTCAAATCGGCCGACTGATCCCGTCCCTCACCGATCCCCGGCGGGCGTCTCCCTGTCCGGCGGGATTTCGCCCCGCGCGAGTTGCCGCTCCAGGATCAACCCGGCGGCATCGGGTTGCAGGTCGTTCGCCTTGTCCGCCGCGATCGCTTCGAGAAGCTGCAGGTCATTGCTTGCGAGATAGAGCGCGGCGCGCCGGATCTCTTCCGGCTGCGAGGGATCGAGCGCTTCATTCACGAGATCGTCGGAGCCGAGCTCGTGCGCGACGGTGAGCAAGCTCTGCCTGACCTGAAGATCCTCCTCCTCCACGAAAGCCGCGCGCAGTTGCCGGAGGAGTTTGCCGGTATCGCCCGAGCCGGACTCCGCGGCCAAGGTCGCCTCCTCGATGAGATGGAAGGACCGGCTCCCCGGATCGGCGGGGGTCTCTTCCTCCATCTCGTCCTGACTCGCCTCATAGGCCGGGAGATCGCGCCAGCCATGGGAAGGCGGCGGAATCAGCTTGGCCTCGCGCGGGGTTGATCCGCTTTGCTGGTCGGAGCTCGCCCGTTGGCGCAAGAGCTTGCGCTCGCGATCGACCGTGACCCTTGCCGGATCGCGGGCCTTGGCGGAGGACATCGATCCCGGACGGGATGGATCGGAAGGGTCTCCGGGAAGCAAGGCATCCCCTTGCCGGACCCCTCCGGATCTCCCGCCGGGAGCCACGGTGGACCGTGGCTCCCTATCCTGATCCGGGGGAAAGGCGTGTGGATACATGGCCCAGATAGCAAGCCCCAGCGCTGCCGCGGCGAGGCCGGCCATCCGGGCCCGGGGGGGAAGTTTTCCTCGGTTCATCGCATCGTGACCGGTTGATCGTCTTGCCTACCAGGCGCCCGGATCCAAGACCGGGCGGTCGTAGTTGAGCCCTTGCACGCGCCACGAGTAGAAAAGGGAGGTGTTCAGTCCCTTGACCGTCTTGCGCAGCACCGCGGCGCCGCCCTTGGGCACCTTGACCTTGAAGGTTTTTACCACGTTGCCGCCTTGCAGCAGTTGCATCACGTACGAGGTCGCGCCGGGAACCGCGCCGAATTCGAAGACCATCGTTGCCGCCGTGGGCGTGAAGAAAGTGTTCGGCGTGAGCAAGGACACGTCGCCCGGAGGGCTTGCGCCGCGCGTGAACTCGGTCCACTCCGTCTCCATCACCGTGGCGGGGGAGGTTTTCACCGTGATTCCCTCGGGCAGGTCGAGTTTGCCGGCCTTCCGCTTGAAGCCGAGCCGCCAGCGATACTCGTCGATCGGGTAGGGCTTGGTGGAGGTGAGGATGGTCGCGTTCTTGTTCTTGATCGTCGTGAGCGAGTGCTTCGTCCAGGTGCCGTTCACGTTGCGTTGCACTTCGAGGATCAGCGCGATGGCGTCGTTCGCCATCCCGCCCTGGCCTTCGGGCTGGAAGGTGAAGACCGGATAGATGTTGTTCGCGTTGCCTTGCGGGGTCCGCGGATTGGTGGCGACCGAGTTGATGATCGCTTGCAAGCCGAGCGAGACATTCCCGGCTCCGGAGACTTCCACCACGCTGCCGCCGGTGCCGCCCGCGATGAGGTTGTACTGGCTCTTCGCGTCGATGTCGGTGCCGACCAGCAGGCAGTGCACCGCGATCGGCTTCAAGAGGTCGTTGGCAAGCGTGCGCACCTGCGTGAAGCTCGAGCCGCCGGCCCACGGCTCGGGATCGTGGCCGGGGGCATCGCCGATCAGGATGATGACGCGCCGGGCCGGATTGTCCCGCCATGCGCCGATGCCTTCGCCCGCGATCGAGCGCTTGAGCGCGGTATAGACGGACTCGGGCCAATCGTTCCCACCGGAAGCGCTCAGCCCGTTGATCGCGGCCTGCGCCACCGCCGGGTCATTCGTGAAGGCAGCCCGCGGATTGTAGGTGTAGTCGCTCGGGTCGCCATACGGGTTCTGGGGGAAGTCCTTGTAGTCCGCGACCGCGACCCGGTAGTTCCGGAACTTGGTGGCGATGTTGTTCAGCAGGGTCGTCGCGTTCGCCTTCGCGTTCGCGATGTCGTCGCCCATGCTGCCCGTGCTGTCGAAGAGGAACAGCACGTCCACGATCTTCGAGGTGGTGAGCGTGTGCGTCCACGTGTGCGTGACCGCGGGGTCGATCCCCTTGCTGGTGCGCAGGCTGGCGTCGGAGATGAGGTAGCTGCCGAACCACGGGTCGCGGATCGAGTGGTTGCCCGCGGCCGTGCCATAGCAGACGTTGAAGTGGCCGCCGCCGCCGGCCCAGCCGATGCGCACGACGAAAGGCGCGGAGTAGTCGTCGATCTCCTTGGTGATCTGCTCGGCTGTCAGCGCGGTGCCGTAGGCTTGCGTCTGGACTTCCTTCGCGGAGAAGTTCGCGATGATGGGTTCGATCCCGTTGTAGGAGATGGTGATGGTCTTCACCTTCTTCTTGTAAACGCCACCTTCGAGCTCCCACACCACGACGCCCGTCCGCGATTCCGAACCGGTGCCCCAGAGATAGTTCCAGGTGTCGTAGGTGGCATTGCCAAGACCGTAGGCGGCGATCGAGTGGAGGGATTGGGGATAGCCGTAGTAATCGAGCACCATCTTCGAGCTGGCGGCCCAGCACCAGTTGGAGCCGATGGAGTTGCCGTTGGGGTCGGTCGTCCGTTGATCGACGTGGTTCACGCCGAGGGTGGCTGCGGGGGCGCTCGCGAGGAAGCACGCGGCAGCGATCAGGGGGCGGAAGACAAGGCTTCCGGACCGGGGAGGTCGGGGTTTCATGGGGGTGGTTGGCGGGGAGACGCCGGTTGGGTTTATTGCTTGAGTTCCGCGAGCGCGGTCTCGGCAGGGGAAAGCTTCTTCCAGGTCTCGGGCGATCCGGCCTCGGGCGCACGGATGTCGAGATAGGTGAGATTCGCGGGGGTTTTTTCGGGGATCTGGAAATAGAACCGTTGCATCGCGGGGACGATCACGAGCACGGGGGTGTAGCCCTTGTCCGCGGGCCAGGCTCGGGCAATGGCGTCCAGGGCTTGCGCGAGCTCGATCATGCCGAGCTTGTCTTCCACCCAGCGCTTGCCGTCCTCCTGGCGCACGGAAACCAGGCACGCGAGTTTCCCCTTGGACTTCACCGGGACGTACCAGACGGAAGTCGGCACCAGCAGGTCGTCGAGCTTCGCCGCATCCGCGTCCTTCAGGCGGTCCTGTCTCAGTAGCTTTTGTTCGACCGGCGTGCCGAATTCGATCTGTGAAAAATCTTCGTCTCCCGCGAAGCCGTGGGTTTCCTTGACCTCCTTCGAGGTGAGGGACTTTTCGAACTTGTCCATCGCGGTCCGTGCCGCCGCGTGGATCTCCTTTTCCGAAGGAGGCGGTGCCGCGTGGCCAAGGGAGGAAACCGCGAGGATCGCCGCGAGTACGATGAACCGGATGGATGGGAGGATCCGCATGCCGGGAAGGGGGAAGGGTGATGACATACAATGACAACCGGGGCTCCGAGTCAATGCAATTGCATCAAAGCGAAACGGCGATGTTCCGCGTTTTTCCCCCTGGCGGCCGGACTCACCTTGCAACGGGAGACGATCCTGACCTCACCGTCAGATGCAGGGTCACGCGGGGAGAAAGGCCCGCCCCCCTCCGCCTACGTGGAAATGCGATGGAAGCGGGTCTGAGGTTTTTATTGCGGGCTTGCGAATGCGGGGTCTATCGTCGCGGCCCGCCGTCGCGTCCTTCCTGCAAGGTGTCGGAAGCTAGCGCGGCGGGATTTCCGCAGTTTCCAGCAATGAATCCGGACAGAGCGACCCTGAACTTCCTGAACAGTTTCCCCGAAGATGCCCGCAAGCGGGGCGAGAAGCTGCAGAAAGACGGTGCCGTCACCCAGATTTTCGGCAACCACCTCTTTATCCAGGGCCGTGTCGAGGACGAGTCCGGCACCTTCCGCACCAGCCTGCGCCTCCAGGGCAACCGCTGGTTCGGCTCCTGCACCGCGGAGGACGAACTGATTTCCGGCGCGTGCCAGTACGCGACGATGATGGAGCGGATGCACCGCGGCGAGGATCTGCCGGAGTCGCCCAATGAATTCGACGACACTCCGGTGCTCGACATCATCGAGGAGAAGCTCGGGCGCGAACTGGACGACAAGGAGGCCGATTTCGTTTCCAAGATCGAGAAGCGCTACCGCCGCTACGTGATCGAGGGGGAATTGCACGACCACGACATGGTCCGCATCACGCCGCGGTGGGAGATCACCACCTACGAGCCGCTGGAGTTGTGGCCGATGCCGCCGGGCGACATCCTCGAATTCTGGAACTATCTCGCCTACGCCTTCTACAAGAAGAAGCTCCCTTACCCGGAGTTCATGAACGTGATCACCGATCTGGCGCACGTTCAGAAGAAGATGGCGGATTGGGAGCAGGAGCGGGAGGTGGCCTCCTGGTACGACCGCATCGAGCAGGTCAACGAGCGCCCGCCGCAGGATCCCCCGGTGGAAGTCGCCTTCCGCCTGGTGGCCACGATCAACGAGGCGCGCATCGAGGTGAAGGAAGGCAACGGCCTCTGGCTCCAGATCCGCGAGAAGGGCGACATCGAGCGCCTCGTGCAGATGCACCACCAGGCCGCGCTGCGCATGGATGCCTCCAGCCAGGTGCTGTGGGAGCACTTCCTCTCCTACTACCGCGAGCAGAACGAGATCACCTTCGACTTCGATCAGGAAGAGGCTTGCCGCTTCATGAACCGCGTCTTCCGCCA
>CBFGPU010000230.1:0-5468 GCA_965650715.1 uncultured Haloferula sp.
GTCGGTCCGGGAAATGTCGGGATGGTGCTGGCCTATACCTTGATGCTGCGGGGTGCGGCCCGGGAGATTGTTTTGGTCGGGGCGAACCGTGTTAAAGCGGAGGGAGAGGCGATGGACTTGATGCACGCGCAGGCCTTCCTGCAGGTCCCCGTGAGCGTGAGGGCGGGGGATCTGGAAGATTGCGCGGGCAGCGAAGTCGTCGCGGTGTGCGCCTCGGTGCCGACGCCCTCGGGCATTACCGACCGCAACGTGCTGGCCCAAGGCAATGCCGCCCTGATGCGCGGGATGTTGCCCCGCATCGCGGAGCTCGCCCCGGAAACCAAGCTGGTGATGATCACCAATCCGGTGGATGTGCTGACCTGGCAGGCCCTGGATCTCACCGGGTTCCCCAAGGAGCGGGTGATGGGCACCGGGACCCTGGTCGATTCGATCCGCTTCCGCGAGATGCTTTCCGTGATGATCGGCATCCATCCCGACGACCTCCGCGCTTACATCCTCGGCGAGCACGGCGAGCACCAGTTCCCGGCGATGAGCGTGGCACAGGCAGGCGGCGAAAGGATCGACGATACCCCCGAGCGCCGCGCACTCTGCGAGAAGGCGGCAGGGGCGGGCATCGAGGTCTTCCGCAAGAAACGCAACACCTGCTACGCCATCGGCCAAGCCGCAGCCTATATCATCGAGTCAATCCTGCTGGATGAACGGCGGACGGTGCCGCTGAGCGTGAAGATCGACGGCTTCCTCGGCGTGGAAGGCGTGTGCCTCAGCCTGCCGGTGGTCGTCGGCAAGCGCGGCATCGAGCGGGTGCTTCATCCCGATCTCAATGCGATGGAGGCGGAGCAATTCCGGGTTGCTGCGAAGGCGGTGCGGAAGGTGATCGACGAAGTTTGTTAGGTCGAGCCCCCCTCCTGCTCAGTCCGCGATGAATTCGGTGACGATCCTGCTCGGCTGCTCCCTGCTCTCTCCCAGATTGCCTTTGTATTCCACGACCATCTGCTTGGCGGGGCGCTGGATCGCGACCGGGAAAGGGTCGGGTTCGTGATTCGAGCGGGAGACATCCCATCTCATCATCTTCGTCTTGCTGCCCTTGCTTTCCAAAAAGCGCTCCGAATTCGCCCGGAACATGTAGCCGATGGCCTTGCGGGTGAAGTGGACTTTCTCGCCCGCGGGACCGTAGCGCTGCTTCTTGTCGCCCAGATCGATCACCGATTTTCCGTCGGCCATGCTCGTGGTGTCCTCGTGCGAGAAACGTACCTCGGCGGCCTCCCGGAAGCGCCATTCCACCCGGTAGAATTCGTCCGGATCCGCGGCGAATGTCCTGGCCGCGAGCTTCTGCTCGCGCTTCGGGACCGGCTTCGCGCGCTCCATCATCCGGAAGGCGAGCCAACTGGATCCGGCCTTCTCGAGGTCAGGCAGGATGCTTGCTTTCTCCAGCACGATCCGCGAGGTCTCCTTGGAGCGATGCCGGGCCGAGAAGCTCCACTCCTTCGTCATCGGTGACAGGAGGTCGATCCGCCAGTTCTTGAGCGGAGGAGTGTTCGCCCCCTTCACCCGCAGCGAGATCCCGATCATCCGGGTGGAGGCCGCGGTATCCTTGGCGGTGACCTGATAGAAGAAGGTCTCCTCCCGGTTGTCCGCGGCGTCGTGGTTGACGGTGTGGGTCGCCTTGCCGTCTTTGAACTCCGTGGCCTCGAAGCGGGCGATCAGCTTCGCACCGCTATTCTCCCCGGGAGTGCCTTCGGGAGAGACGAGATCCCTCAAAGGCTCGGCTTCGCCGCCGCGGATCTTCTCCATCAAGGGATCCGCCACAGCATTCGGAAGTTCCAGGACCACGGCCTCGACTTTCACATCTGCAGCCATGCCGGCGGACATCAGGACCGCGGCGATGCCGATTCGAAGGAATGATCGGATCATCGGAATCAGGCCACTACGAATCCCGCCGCTTGCTCCGGCGTGAGCTCGATGAACTGCCACGGCAGCCCATGGACATTCAGATCGTCCATGAAGGGGTCGGGATCGTACTGCTCCATGTTCCAGACGCCCGGCTTGCGCCACTTGCCTTCCAGCATCTGCTTGGCCCCGATCATGGCGGGAACGCCGGTGGTATAGGAGATTGCCTGGCTGCCCACTTCGGCGAAGCAAGCCTCGTGATCGCAGATGTTGTAGATGTAGATGGCCTTCGCCTTGCCGTCTTTTACTCCGGTGATGACGTTGCCGATGCAGGTCTTGCCCTTCGTCGTTTGGCCGAGTTCGCCGGGATCCGGCAGCACGGCCTTCAGGAACTGCAGCGGGATGATTTCCACGCCGTTGTAGATGACCGGATCGATGCGGGTCATCCCTACGTTCTGCAGCACTTCGAGGTGCTTGAGGTAATTCGGCGAGAAGCTCATCCAGAACTGGGCGCGCTTGATCGTCGGGATGTGCTTCACCAGCGACTCGAGTTCCTCGTGATACATCCGGTAGATCTCGTAGGTGCCCACGCCGTCCGGGCAGGTGAAGGCCTGGTGCTTCGACATCGGCGGGGTTTCGACAAACTTGCCGTCCTCCCAGTGGCGGCACTCGGCCGTCACCTCGCGGATGTTGATCTCCGGGTTGAAATTCGTCGCGAAGGCCTTGCCGTGGTTGCCGCCGTTCACGTCGATGATGTCCAGCGTGTGGATCTCGTCGAAGTGGTGCTTGAGCGCCCAAGCGGTGAAAACGTTCGTCACGCCGGGGTCGAAGCCGGAGCCGAGCAGGGCGGAGCGTCCGGCGGCGAGCCAGCGGTCGTGGAGAGCCCATTGCCAGGAGTACTCGAATTTGGCCACGTCCTTGGGCTCGTAGTTCGCGGTGTCGAGGTAGTCCACCCCGGCCGCCAGGCAGGCATCCATGATGGCCAGATCCTGATAGGGAAGGGCCACGTTGATGACGAGGGTCGCGCCGGTTTTGCGGATGAGATCAGCCGTTTGAAGCGGGTCGTCGGCGTCCACCCGGGCGGTCGCGATGTCCCGGCCGGTGCGCTTCTTGACCTCCGCGGCGATGGAGTCGCACTTCGATTTCGTCCGGGACGCCAGCGTGATCTCGCCGAAAACCGCGGGAACCATGGCGCATTTGTGGGCGACGACGCTGCCGACGCCCCCGGCGCCGATGAGGAGAACCTTGTTCATGGGATGTTTGCCGGAAGGGGTGGGGGAAAGTTCCTCCGGGCGCAAGGAAGAAGCCCGCTGTGATTGTGGCGGATTTTCCAGACAACTTTTGATTCCCGCGGTGTTTTCTCAGGCGTAATCCTTTTCCCAGCAACCGCATTGCACCATCCATGAAATACCAGAAGTCCATCCGTCAGCGCGTCGCCGCGGGTTTCACCCTGCTTGAAATGGTCATCGTCCTCGGGATCATCGCCGTGCTCCTGGGTGGTTCCATCGCCCTGATCGGTGGCATCGGCGATGGTGCGAAGCTCCAGCGGGTCGATGCCGACTTTAACGCGATCGGTTCCTCGCTAAAGACTTACAAGCTCAACGCGGGCAACTATCCGACCCAGCAGCAGGGCCTCGAGGCACTCGTGACCAAGCCGTCCAGCACCCCCGTCCCGCGTCGCTGGACGAAGATTGCCGACCGCGTCCCGACCGATCCGTGGAACAATCCCTACGGCTACAAGTTCCCCGGCACGAAGGATCCGAGTGAATTCGAGCTCTTCAGCATGGGCAAAGACGGCCAGGCCGGCACCGAAGATGATCTCAGCAGCCAGGATCCCAAGTAAGGTTGCCGCGCGCGGCTTCACGCTTCTGGAGATCGTCATCGTTCTCTTGGCCATCGCCGTGATCGCGGGGAGTGCCATCGGCATGATGATGCTCTCCCGGGACGAGCGGGTGCTGGCCGCTGCCTCCGGCGATGTGGGACTTCTCGCGAAGCGCGCCCGTACGCTCGCCTCTCTGCAGCAGCGCCCGTATGCCTTGGAGTTCTATGCCAACCGGGTGAGTCTCATGCCTCTGGCCGAATCCGTCCTGGAACCGGAACGGCGGGAGGTAGCCGCCGCGGCCCTCGCGGCAACGGTGGAGGAGACCGGCGAGCAGGAGCAAAACCGCTTCAACAGCATTCATGACACGTGGGAAGCGGGGGAGGAGATGCAGCTTTTCGTGCGTCGCTGGGCCAGCGATATCTGGATACCGATCGATGCGAAGACCCGTCAGATCTGGCGTTTCGATCCCGAGGGCTTTTGCGAACCCCTCGCGGTTCGTTTCCAATTGGGGAAGAGCTGGGAGGTGGTGGAGTTCCATCCGCTGACCGCCAGCGTTCGCGATCGTTCTTCCGAAATTTACTAAGCCTTTCACCATCATGAGATTCACCCCACGTCCAAGCCGCGGCATGCGGCGCGCCGCCCGGGGCTTCCTGCTTCTGGAAGTCCTACTGGCGCTCGGGGTGTTTTCGATCGCGGCCACGGGATTCGCCATCGCCCTGCACCGCACCGCGGATCTCGCCTCCGCTGCTCAGAAGGAGTTGAAGATCAACCGTCTTCTGGAGAGCGCGCTGGTGCGGGAAATGTCCCAGCCGGTGCTTGAGGAGGGCAGCAAGTCGGAAGCCGTCGAGGAGATGGAGAACCAGGGCATGGAGATCGAGACCACGATCGAGCTGCTGCCCGAGATTGAGAACGAGGACGGGCAGCTTTTGCAGGAAATGTACCGCATCGAGGTGGTCGCCCGCTGGTTTGAAGGCGGTGTTTTGCAGGAGCAGATGGCCGAAACCTGGCGCTACTCGCGCCTCTACCAACCATGAGAGCTGCCGCACCGATACGACCGCGGCTGCGCCATGGCTTCACCCTGCTCGAGTTGGTGCTCGCGCTGCTGGTCTTTGCGATCGTGATGATCATGGTCTTCCGCACCCAGCAGGCCAGCATGCTCCTGGGGCAGACCGTGGTGAACACCCAGAACGAGGAGGGCGAGCGCAAGGCGATGTTCGAGCTTCTCGGCAAGATGTTCGGCACCCTGCCGGGGAACGCGCGGATGGAGCTCGCCTCCAGCGATGCGGGGGCACGCTATCTTTCCGATCTCACGTTGCAGAACGTGCCGCTCGCTTTCACCTGGGGCGGGACCGAGAAGGTCGCGAAGGCGGTCAAGCTTTCCACGGTCCCGCGCCGCGACGGCTTCATCGACATCGTCCTCTACTATTACGAGGAAGAGATCCTGCAGGATAGCGACAACCAGCAGACCAACGAGAGCTTGGAGCCCTTCGCGGAAGTCGTGTTGCTGGAGGATGTGCGCCTTTTCGAATGGGAGGTGCTGGACGGCCGCACCATGGAGTGGGCCTATGACTGGGATCTGGTCGGGAGACTGCCCCTGCAGATGAAGCTGACGGTCGCCTTCGGCGGCGATGGCGAGGTCATGAACCAGATTTTCTGGATCCCCCCGAAGCAGGATCCCGAGGTGATGATGCGCCAGCTCCAGCAGCAACAGCGCGGTGGTGGTGGTGGTGGTGGTGGTCCGCAGCAGCCCGGAGGGGGA
>CBFGPU010000231.1:0-5460 GCA_965650715.1 uncultured Haloferula sp.
AGTACGGCTGGGCCCTGCGGAGCCTGCACCGGAAGGACGCGACGCTGGAGGATGTATTCGTCGAACTGACGCGGCGGGATTGAACGTGGCGCACGCCCGCGTCGCGTGATCGCCACCCTCCCGTATTCCGGGGAGTTCCCCCGTGTCGCATTGACAATCCTTAGGGGCGGGATTGCGTAGTGGCTTCACCCATGAAGCCCTTCCGGCAGGCGTCCATTCTCCCCTTCCTCCTGCTCGGCGCCGCCGCCGCTCCAGAGAGCTTTCCCTGCGAAAACGGCCTCATCCGCAGCTTGGTCGCGCGGGAGCCGATGTTCATGAATCCGGTCGCGGTGGCGGTGGATGCGGACGGCGCGATCTACGTGACCGAAACCACCCGCCGCAAGCAGGCGGATCTCGATATCCGGGACGTCATGTCGTGGGTCGCGGAGGATCTCTCCCATACGTCGGTGGAGGAGAAGCGCGAGTTCTTCCGGAAGAATGTCACCCCGGAGCGCTTCAAGGATCACGGTTCGTTGAAGGACCACGACCGCAACGGCACGATCAATTGGAAGGACATGACCGTCCACAGCGAAAAGGTCCACAAGCTGGTGGATACCGATGGCGACGGCGCGGCGGACCAGGCGACGGTCTTCGCCGAAGGCTTCAACACGGAGGTCACGGGGATCGCGGCGGGGGTACTTGCGCGCCACGGCGATATCTATGCCACCATCGCGCCCGACGTGTGGAAGCTCCGCGATACCGATGGCGACGGCAAGGCGGACGAGCGCAGGGCGATCGCGAGCGGCTTCGGCGTGCACATCAACTACGCCGGGCACGACATGCACGGTCTGACCTTCGGACCCGACGGCAGGGTCTATTGGACCATCGGCGACAAGGGTACGAACGTCGTGGCGGAGGGCACGCGCTGGCTTTATCCCCACGAGGGCGCGCTCCTGCGTTGCAATCCCGACGGCAGCGGCTTCGAGGTCTTCGCCCGCGGTCTCCGCAACGTCCAACAGATCGCCTTCGACGACTACGGCAACATCTTCGGCGTGGACAACGATTCGGACCAGGGCGGCGAGAAAGAGCGGTTGCTCTACATTGTCGAAGGTTCGGACAGCGGCTGGCGTTGTTACTATCAATACCGTGGCGGGAAGTACAATCCCTGGATGGCCGAGCGCATCGCCTTTCCGGACGGCGATGACCGGCCCGCAGCGATCCTGCCTCCCCTCTCGCTGTATCTCGACGGCCCCAGCGGCTTCGCCTACAATCCCGGTACCGCGCTCAACGAACGCTATCGCGGGCATTTCTTTTTGACCCAGTTTCCGGCCGGGAAGATCAACGCCTTCAAACTGGAGCCGGACGGTGCGTCCTACAAGATGACCGGCGATCATCTGATGGCGGGCGGCACCGCATTCACCGGCTGCAACTTCGGTCCCGACGGCGCGCTCTACGTGGCGGATTGGCAGGGCGGCTATCCGCTCAAGGAGAAGGGCGCGCTGTGGAAGATCGACGACCCGAAGGAAGCGGGAAGCGAGATGCGGAAGCAAGTCGCGGCGATGCTCAAGGAAGGCACGGAGCAAGTCGCGGACGAGGTATTGGTTTCACGGCTCGGGCATACCGACCAACGGGTGCGGCTCGATGCGCAGTGGGAATTGGCGCGGCGGAAAAAGTGGGCGGAGTTGAAGAAGGTGGCGGGGTCATCCGAGGCGAAGCAGTTGGCCCGCATTCATGCACTGTGGGGATTATCCCAAGGGGGATCGTTCGATCCGGATCTCTTCGATTCGCTTGTGATGGAGAAGGATGCGGAACTGCGGGCCCAGGCGGCGAAATGGTGCGGCGAATGCAGGGTCCCGCACGGGACGGTCTATCCCTTGCTCGCCGACCCTTCTCCGAGGGTCCGCTTCCATGCAGCCATGGCCGCCGGCAAAAGCCGGTCCCCTGATGAGCCTGCTCCAATCGCCGGGATGCTCGCGGAGAACAACGGTGAGGATGCGTTCCTCGCCTACGCGGGGAGTTTCGCGCTCCGATCCTACCGGTCCCGACCGGAAGCGTTGAAACCGCTCCTCGGGCATACTTCTCCTGCCGTGCGCGTCGCGGCCACCATCGCTCTGCGCGACATGCTTCAGGACCTCGCCTGTCGGGTGCAGGAGGGCACCAACCCGGGAGCCCTGCATGGGCAGGTGCGCAGGATCCCCACTCCCCTCGCTCGACTTCTCGCCGACCCCGATCCCGGCGTGGCAGCCGAGGCCGCGCGGGCCCTCTACGAGGACCCGGCCCTGGGATCCTTGCCCGACCTGGCGGAGACTCTCGATCAAGCCGGAAATGCCCGTCCTTCCATGATCCGCCGCTCGATCGCCGCGAACCGTCGCATCGGCGATGAAGCGTCCCTGCTGCGCCTGATCCGTTTCGCGGAGAAACCCACCCACCCCGCTCCGTTGCGGATGGCCGCCCTGGAGGCATTGGCCAGTGTCAAATCCGCGGAAACGCTGGATCCGGTCGATGGCCGCCATGCGCCACTCAAGCCCGTGGAAAGCATTTCGCCACAGCTCGCGATACAGGCGGGGCGCATGCTCTCCCTGACCACCGGGGATCCGACATTGGCCAAGGTCGCGCGATCCGCCCTGAAGGCCCTCGGAGCAACGCCGCTTCCCAAAACGCTCCAGTTCAACGCCCTCGATCCGAAGCTGGATCCGGACATGCGACTCGCGGCCCTCCAGGATTTCAAGGAGAGCGGTCAACCGGGATGGATCGACACCGCCCTCAAGCTTCTCAACGACCCGAGCCCCGGGATTCGCACGGGGTCCGCCGCCGCCTTGGCTCCGCTTCACCCCACCGAGACGCTCGCCTACATCCGCGAAACCGCCCTGAAGTCACCCGATCTCGCCGAACGGCAATCCGCTGTCCGCCTGCTGGCGATCATCCCGGAGGGCGGAGCGGTCCTGGACACCCTGCTTGCCGACCTAACAAGCGGCAAGCTCGACCCCGCCCTCCAGCTCGAGGTGATCGAAAGCGCCTCCGCTCTCCAACTCGACGGTCTTCACGAGGCCCAAGCCGCTCTCGCCGCCAAGGGGCCGCTCGGTCCCTGGTCCCACGTCCTCTCGGGAGGAGACCCCGCCGCGGGAGAGAAGGTCTTCGAAGAGAATCTCGCCGCCAATTGCACCGCCTGCCACCGGATCGGGAAGGAGGGCTCGAACGTGGGACCGGAACTGACGAAGATCGGCTCGAAGGACCGCTCCTACCTTCTCCGAGCACTGGTCGATCCCCAGGCCGCCATCGCCCCGGGCTTCGGAGCGATGACCGCGACCCGCAAGGACGGCACCGTCATCGCCGGCAACCTCATCGAGGAGAACGACGGTCATCTGGTCCTCGCTCAGGCAGACGGCACCAAGCTCGAGGTACCCCTTGCCGAGATCACCTCAAGGACCATCCCGGTCTCCTCGATGCCGCCGATGGGTGCGATCCTCAAACCCGCCGAGATCCGGGATCTTGTCGAGTTCCTGGCGTCGCTCAAGTGAGCCCGGTCAGCCCAGGCTCTCCAGCAGCTTCTTGTGGATGCCGCCGAAGCCGCCGTTGCTGAGCACCGCCACGACGTCGCCCGGTTGCGCTTCCTTTGCGACCGTGGCCACGATCTCGTCCACCGTGTGGATGTAGCGGCCTCTTCCGCCGTGACGCCCGATGTCCTCGACCAATTGGTCGGGGTTCAGCCGGTCGTTCTCCGGGAACTTGTGGAGGTCGGGGATCTCCGAGACCACCGCCTGGTCGGCCAAGGCGAGCGCTTCCGCCAGTTCGTTCTGGAAGACCGCGCGGCGCGTGGTGTTCGAGCGCGGCTCGAAGAGGATCCAGAGCCGGCTGCCGTTGTAGCGCTGGCGCAAGCTGCCCACCGCATACTTGATCGCGGTGGGATGGTGGGCGAAGTCGTCGATGATCTTCACTCCGCCGGCCTCGCCGCGCAGTTCCTGGCGCCGCGCCACGCCGTCAAAGGATTCGAGGCCCTCGGAAATCTCGCCGGGCGAGAGGCCGGCGAAAAGCGCCGCGGCTGCGGCCATGGCGGCATTCCGCACGTTGAATTCACCGGTCATCCGCAGCGAATACCGCTCCCCGTCCATGACGAAAGAACTACGATTGGGCTCGTAGCTGATATCCGTGATCCTCAGTTCGCAGCCCTCGCCAAGGCCCACGGTCTGCACCGGACAGGGAGCGTTCGCGGCCACGGCGAGACAGTTCGGATCGTCGCCATTTACGATCGCCATGCCAGTGCGGGGCACGATGTTCAGCAGGCGTTTGAAGGTCAGCTTGATCTCGTCGAGGTTCGCGTAGATGTCCGCGTGATCGTACTCGATGTTGTTGACCACCGCGACTTCCGGCAGGTAGTGGAGGAATTTGGAGCGCTTGTCGAAGAAGGCGGTGTCGTACTCGTCGCCTTCCAGCACGTTGAATTCGGAGTCGCTGAACTGCGCGCCGCGCCCGAGGTTCTTCGGCAGGCCGCCGATCATCCAGCCCGGGTCGCGCCCGGCGGCGAGAAAGATCCACGCCAGCATCGAGCTGGTGGTCGTCTTGCCATGGGTACCGCTGACCACGTAGTTCCGCTTCCCGCGGAGGAAGTGCTCCTTCATCACCTCCGGCAGGGATTGGTAGAGCAGCTTGCGCGAGAGCGCCGCCTCGGCCTCCTCGTTGCCCCGGCTGATGGCATTGCCGATGACGATCACATCGGCACCCTCGGGGAGGTTCTCCGCACGGTAGCCTTCCGTGATGGTGATGCCCTCGTTGCGGAGGAAGTCCGACATCGGCGGATACACGTTGTTGTCGGAACCGGTGACGGTGAAGCCCTTGCGCTTCATCGCCACGGCCACGGCTCCCATCGCCGTCCCGCAGACGCCGGTGAAATGGAAATGCTTCTTCTCTGACATGAAATAGGGTTTCGAAAGGGAATGGGAATCACGCGCGGGATGAACCCGCTCTAACAAGCACCGCCCGTCCGCGCCGGCATCCTTCGGAACCTTGGCGAACTTGGCGGCTTGGCGGTTCCATGTTTCAGAACGTGGGAGCGGCGACCGTCGCATTGTCCCGCTCTTCGGTGCGGCGGCGCAGGATGCGGTCGGCGATCTCGCGTACCATCTCGGTGAGGAGCAGCCACAAGTGGCTGCCCTGCTGGTAGTCCGCGGGGGCGATGTGCTTCACCCGTCCCGCATGGGTCGAGAGTTGGAAGCACTTGCGGAAGCTCTTCCCGGTCGGATCGTCGGGATTGTAAACGGCGATGGCGTGGCCGCCGTTCTTGTTCATCACGGTGAAGCACGGCACGTCGGTCGGCCCGTCGCCCACATAGACCATGTTCTCGAAGGGGATCGGCCGCTGGTCGAAGGGCATGTGGTCGTTCACGTCCTGCGAGTAGTCGAGCATGCCCTTGTTGATCCGGAACAGGAACTGGGTCTTGGTCGTGTGGGAGATCGCCCGCTTCGGGAAACTGATGTGGCCCTGCGA
>CBFGPU010000232.1:0-5451 GCA_965650715.1 uncultured Haloferula sp.
AGGCGAAGGATCTCGTGTCCAAGGCCAAACAGATGAAACCGGCGGCCGCCGCCGCGTCCGCGACTCCAGGCAACCCCGATGTGCGGGATATTTCCGAAAGCGAATTCGCGGAATTCATCCAGACACCCGGCAAGCTGGTGATCGTCGACTACCACGCAGACTGGTGCGGGCCCTGCAAGATGCTGGCACCGGTGCTCAAGGAAGTGGCGGGAGAGTACGCCGGCCGTGCCGTGGTGGGAAAAATCAACGTGGATCAAGCGCAGGCCTTCAGCCAGAAGGAGGGAGTCAGCGGCATCCCCCACGTCCGTTTTTACCGCGATGGGAAGCGGGTGGATGAGTTCGTCGGCTTCATCGATGTAGGGCAGGTGCGGAATAAATTCGCCAAGCATGCCCCGGCGACCGCGCCCGCTTCGGACAAGGGACCGGCCAAGGGTGACGCGGGAGCCGATGGGACAGCCGCTCCTGCAGAGCCAGCGATCCAGCCGATGAAGAAGGACTGGCTCCCCCCCGGGGTCGAACGGCGCTGACTCCTAGCCGAAAGGAGTCGCGATCCCGATCTGCTTTGCCAGCGCGATCTGGCGCTGGTCGAAGCTCAGGAATTCCTTGGCTCCCAGATGAGCCGCCGTGGCAACATGTATAATATCGAGCGTGCGATGGCCGCCTGTGGCTGTATGCGCACGGGCGAGGGAGACGGCGTAGCGAAGCACGGCGTCCATGTCGCAGGGGATCACCCGCACACTTCCGGAGGCAAGGTCGCTGTTCCAGAGTGCGATCATCGTATCCGCTTCCTGCCTGTTGTATCCGCGTCTCGAATCTTGCGAATGCAGGAAGACTTGAAGTTCGATTGCTTGCAGAAACTCGAACTCCAGGCTGACCGCCACGGGGAGAACCTCCGGCATGGCCTTGTAGTAGGCCAAGGCTTGCACGCTGAATTCCTGCCTCCGGTAAAGGGAGCCGAGGAAGCTCGTGTCCGGGTAGGCAGTCACGGCTCGCCAGTCTCCCATGCCCTGTTGGCCTCCCATTCCTCCGCCGAAACGATCCGGTCGCCCCAAATCTCCTTCAGGCGGGCAAGGCGCTCGTCCGCATCAAACTTCGGAACGTGATTCGCCTCGGGAGTATCCGGCATCAACCGCCCGATCACCTTGTTCCGCTTGGTGATGCGAACTTCCTCGCCAGCCTTCAGCCACGCCTCCACTTTCGGGAAGTCGTAGCGAAGGTCTCGGACGGACGCGGTTTTCATGATGTGATACTTCAAAGTATCACAAAACCCCGCAAGGTCAATGCCCTGCCGAGGGTGCTGGCGAAATCACGTCAATCCAACCCTTTACAAGCCCGGCGGACCCTGCGAAACACCCCGAAATTTAGCCTCCGCACGCCAGCCAGCCCTCGTCCCGCCATGCCAAAAGACACCTCGATCCGGAAAATCCTCGTCATCGGCTCCGGCCCCATCGTCATCGGCCAAGGCTGTGAATTCGACTATTCCGGGGTCCAGGCCTGCAAGGCGCTCCGCGAAGAGGGCTACGAGGTGGTGCTCGTGAACTCGAATCCGGCCACGATCATGACCGATCCGGAGTTCGCCCACCGGACCTACATCGAGCCGATCACGCCGGAGGTGGTGGAGAAGATCATCGCCCGCGAGAAACCGGACGCGCTCCTGCCGACCCTGGGCGGCCAGACGGCCCTCAACACCTCCATGTCGCTTTTCAAGAGCGGGACCTTGGACAAGTACGGCGTGAAGATGATCGGCGCGAATGCCGACGCCATCGACAAGGGCGAGGACCGCCAGCGCTTCAAGGACGCGATGCTCAAGATCGGCCTGGACCTGCCGCAGTCCGGCACGGCCCACACGATGGAAGAGGCCCGCGTCGTCGCGGAGGAAATTTCCCAGATCACCGGCAAGAATTTCCCGCTCATCATTCGCCCGGCCTTCACCCTCGGCGGCCAGGGCGGCGGCATCGCCTACAACCGCGAGGAGTTCGAGGAGATCGTCTTCCGCGGTCTCGACCTGTCCCCGGTTTCCGAAGTGCTGATCGAGGAGTCCCTTCTCGGCTGGAAGGAATACGAGATGGAGGTGATGCGCGACCGCGCCGACAACTGCGTGGTCATCTGCTCGATCGAGAACATCGACCCGATGGGTGTCCATACCGGCGACTCGATCACCGTCGCGCCGATCCAGACGCTCACCGATCGCGAGTACCAGATCATGCGCGATGCCTCCTTCGCCGTGATCCGCGAGATCGGGGTGGAGACCGGCGGCTCGAACATCCAGTTCGCCATCGACCCGAAGACCGGGCGCATGATCGTGATCGAGATGAACCCGCGGGTATCGCGGTCCTCCGCGCTGGCCTCGAAGGCCACCGGCTTCCCGATCGCGAAGATCGCGGCGAAGCTCGCCGTCGGCTACACGCTGGGGGAACTGCCGAACGACATCACCCGTGAGACCCCGGCTTCCTTCGAGCCGACGATCGACTACGTGGTGACCAAGGTGCCCCGCTTCACCTTCGAGAAATTCCCGACCGCCAATCAGGTCCTGACCACCTCGATGAAGTCGGTGGGCGAGGCGATGTCGATCGGCCGCACCTTCAAGGAGTCGATGCAGAAGGCGCTGCGCTCGCTGGAGACCGGCCGCTGGGGCTTCGGCTTCGACAAGAAGGACATGCACGGCGCGACGCGCGATGAGATCGAGCGCAAGCTCGCGGTGCCGAATGCCGAACGGATCTTCTGGCTGCAGACCGCCTTCATGAACGGCTGGACCATCGATGAAGTCTTCGAGGCCACCTCCATCGATCCCTGGTTCCTCCATCACCTCAAGGAGATCGCCGACGAAGGCAGGAACCTCGCCACGCTGGATCTCAAGGACGCCAAGCGTCTCGGCTTCTCCGACCGCCAGATCGCGATGGCCCGCGCCCACTCGCCCGCCATCCACGATGCCTCGATCCACGGTGAAAAGGATATGGGCCCGCTCGCCGAAGCCCGCGCCGAGCCCGAGGGTGCCGTGGCCGATGTTCCGACCGAGGACACCATCCGAGCCGAACGCAAGGCCCGCGGGATCATCCCGACCTACCGCCTTGTCGACACCTGCGCGGCGGAGTTCGAAGCCTACACGCCTTACTTCTATTCGACCTACGGCGACGAGAACGAGGCCCGCGAGTCGGACAAGAAGAAGATCATCATCCTCGGAGGCGGTCCGAACCGCATCGGCCAGGGAATCGAGTTCGACTACTGCTGCGTCCACGCCGCCTTCGCGCTGAAGGAACTCGGCTACGAGACGATCATGGTGAACTCGAATCCGGAAACGGTTTCGACCGACTACGATACCTCGGACAAGCTCTTCTTCGAGCCGCTCACCCTGGAAGACGTTCTCAACATCTGCGACCAGGAGCAGCCGCACGGCGTGATCGTCCAGTTCGGCGGCCAGACCCCGCTGAATCTCGCCGCCGATCTCAAGCGCCACGGCGTGCCGATCATCGGCACCTCGCCGGAGAGCATCGAGCTGGCGGAAGACCGCAAGCACTTCTCCGCGCTGCTCGACAAGATCGGTCTCAAGCAAGCGGAAGCCGGCACCGCCGTCTCGGAAGACGAAGCGGCCGCCATCGCCAATCGCATCGGCTACCCGGTACTGGTCCGTCCGTCCTTCGTGCTCGGCGGTCGCGCGATGATGATCGTTTACGAAGAGCCCGAGCTCCGCCGCTACATGCGCGAGGCCGTGGATGTCTCGCCGGACCGCCCGGTCCTCGTGGATCGTTTCCTCGAAGGAGCGACCGAGGTGGACGTCGATTGCATCTCGGATGGTACGGTGTCCGTCGTAGGAGCGATCATGCAGCACATCGAGCAGGCCGGCATCCACTCCGGCGACTCCGCCTGCGTGATCCCCGCCTACTCGCTCTCCGATGCGATCAAGGCCGAGATCACCCGCGCCGCGAAGGAACTCGCCCGCGAACTGCAGGTGAAGGGCTTGATGAACATCCAGTTCGCGGTGAAGGACGAGCAGCTCTACGTGATCGAGGTGAACCCGCGCGCCTCCCGCACCGTGCCCTTCGTCTCGAAGGCCACCGGCGTGCCGCTCGCGAAGTACGCCGCGCAGATCATGGTCGGAAAGACCCTGCCGGAGCTCGGCTTCACCGAGACCGTGATCCCTCCGCATTTCTCCGTGAAGGAAGCCGTCTTCCCTTGGAACCGCTTCCCCGGCATCGACATCGTCCTCGGCCCGGAAATGCGCTCGACCGGCGAGGTCATGGGCATCGACCCCGACTGGGGCATGGCCTATGCGAAGAGCCAGACCAGCGCCTTCAACCCGCTGCCAACGAGCGGCAACGTCTTCCTCTCGGTCTCCGACCGCGACAAGCCCGCGGCCATGGCGGTGGCCCGCGAACTTGTCGAGCTGGGTTTCCAGATCTACGCGACCGGGGGCACCTGCGACCGCCTCCAGGCGGAAAACATTCCCTGCCACCGGCTCTACAAGCTCAACGAAGGCCGCCGCCCGCACGTCATCGACATGATGAAGAACCGGGAGATCCACTTCATCATCAACACCCCGAGCGGCCACGCCGCCCGCGAGGACGAGGTGAAGATCCGCTCCGGTGCCGTCGCGAACAAGGTCAGCCATTGCACCAACCTCGCCGCCGCCGTCGCCTCCGTGAAAGCGATCCGCTCGCTGAAGGAGAAGGAGCTGACAGTGAAGTCGATCCAGGAGTATCACGCTTGACGCGTCCCGGGCCGGGATACCTTCGGGCAAGGACTCGCGATTCGTGCTTTGCCTTTCTCCGTCTCCAGTCGACCCTCTGGAAAACCACGGATGCCCGGCGAGCCATCAGGAGAAAAGAACGCGGCAGCAAGCGGCTGGCTCGGCGATTATTTCCGCAGCCACCAGTACTGGTTCTACGCGCGCGGCACCGCCCTGAATTACTTCCTGCGCCGCCGCATCCGCCCGTCCGGGATCGGTCTCCTGATGGTCATCGTGGTTGCCACCGGAGCCGCGGCCGGCAGTGCGGAACCGCCGGTGTTCCAGACCTTCTCGCTCGCCTGCGGACTGGCGCTTGTCGCGATGGTCTCGGTCCTCTTTCGCCGGGCAAAGGTCGAGGCGGTCCGCGAAATGCCCGCCCATGCCACCGCTGGCCAGGGATTCACCTACCACGTCAGCCTGCGGAACCGGCGGGGGAAGGACCTCAAGCGCTTTGAGTTGATCGAAACCCCCGCCGACCCGCGGCCTTCGGAAGACCTTTTCATCACCAGCCGCGAGCCGGGCGAGGAGAAGCGCAACTTCTACGACCGCTGGCTCGCCTACTACCGCTGGAGTTGGCTCTGCGAAACCCGCCGTCTCTTCGAAGGCGGGAAGAGCACGATGGTCGACCGCGTGAAGGGCAACACCACGGTGAAGGTGCCGGTCTCGATGGTGCCCCGCCGCCGCGGGCTGATCCGCCTGAATGACCTGCGGGTCGCGCTTCCCGATCC
>CBFGPU010000233.1:0-5443 GCA_965650715.1 uncultured Haloferula sp.
GGCGCGGGGACCGTTTCCGGCGAGGTCTTCCAGTTCACGGTCGATGCAACCGAGTGCTTCGGCACGGCCTTTCGGGGAAAGGCCGGTGTGGATCTCGAAGGAGCCGACCTCATCGAAGAAGCTGGCGTCGCAGGAAACGTGATAGCAGAGGCCGCGCTTCTCGCGCAGCTCTTGGAAGAGGCGCGAGCCTGCGCTCTCGCCGAGGATCATGGAGAGCAGCCGGAAGGCGTGCCGACGCTCGTCGAAGCGGCCAGGGATGCGCCAGGCGAGGGCGAGTTGAAGCTGGTCGGTATCGCGTTCGTCGATCACATGGCCCGGCTTGGGAAGATCTTTCACCGGTAGGGAAACCACGGTTTCCCGAGCCTGAGGAAGATGCATCGTGAGGATGTCTGACACAGCGGCGGCGGCAAAGGGACCGGCCACCGAGATGACGGTATCCTTGCGGAAATGATGCCGGTCGCGGAAGGCGGTCAGCTCGGCCTTCCTGATGCCGGCGATGCTCTCCTCACTTCCCGAGACCGATTCCCCGAGCGGATGGGGCGACCAGAGCGCTGCGGAAATCAAATCGCCGATGTGATCGCCGGGGGACTCCCGGTACATTACAATCTCTTCCGCGATCACCTCGCGCTCGAGGGGGATTTCCTTGGCGGGGAAGACGGCGTTCCAGACGATGTCCGCGGTGATGTCGGCGAGCAGCGGAAGGGAATCGGCATCGCCGCGGGCTTCGTAAACTACTTGATCCTCGGTGGTGCAGGCGTTCAAGGAGCCGCCGACATCCTCGACCTCCAGGCTGATCGCGCGGGCATCGCGGCGTCCGGTGCCCTTGAAGACCATGTGCTCCACGAAGTGGGCGGTGCCCGCGAGACCGGGAAGGTCGTCGCGGCTTCCCGCAGGCACGTGGATGGAGAGTGCGGCGCACTCGCTCTGCGGCAGCGTCGACACCGCCAGACGGAATCCGGAAGGTAAGACCAGGGACTGGTAGGTGGCGGGATTCATTTCAGGAGGGCTTCGGCCAGCTCGATGTCCGCGGGGACGGTGATTTTGAGATTCGGGGCGGGGGAAACGACAAGTTTCACCGGCACCCCGATGGCCTCGACGGCGGAAACCTCGTCGGTCACCGTCAGCTCCCGCTTGCTCACTTCCGCGTAGGCCTCGCGGAGGAGGTCGGTACGGAAAACCTGCGGTGTCTCCATGAACCACAAGTGGTCCCGGCTCACGCTTTCGCGCGAGAAACCATCGGCATCGGAACGCTTGATCGTTTCGGTGACCTGACGGGCCAGCGTGGCAGCCCCGAAATCCCGTGCCGCCGTGATGCAGGCGGCGATCGCTTCCGGCTTCACCAAGGGGCGGGCACCGTCGTGGACCGCCACCAGTTCCTCCATGACCAAGGCCAAGCCGTTTTCCACCGAGTTCTGGCGCTCCTTGCCGCCGTCGATCCGCAGCAGGGGCTTGGGGAAACCGGTGCCGAGACTGGCAAAGCGCTCCTCCGGGGCGACCACGATCACGCGCGATACGCCGTCGGTAGCCATGAAAGCCTCCACGCTGCGGCGCAATACGGAAACGCCGCGGATCTCCGCCGCCAGCTTGTCGAAGCCCATGCGGCGGCTGCTTCCGGCGGCAACGATGATGGCGGCGCAGCGCATCTCAGGACAGGCGCTTGGCAACCTCCTGGGAAAGGGTCTTGCCGTCGGCCCGGCCGGCGGCGCGTTCCTGAGCGAGCTTCATGACCTTGCCCATGTCGGCCTTCGAGGACGCGCCGGTCTCGGCGATCGCGGCATCGACGATCGCGGCGATTTCCTCGGCGGAGAGATTGGCGGGAAGATACTTTTCCAGCACGGCGATCTCCGCCTGCTCGGTGGCAGCGAGCTCGGTCCGGCCGGCGGCGGTGAACTGGGTGATCGAATCCTGGCGCTGCTTGATCTGCTTGCGGATCAGGGCCGTCACTTCGGCGTCGTCGAGCGGGGTGCCGAGGCCGCCTTTTTCGATCGAGGCATTGGTCATGGCCGTCTTGAGCGCGCGGATCACCGCCAGGGCGACGGTGTCCTTCGCCTTCATCGCGGCTTTCAGGTCTTCGGGGATTCGGCTGGCTAGGTCGCTCATGGGAGGAACTTGGTAGCCGCCCGGGCCGCACCGGGAAAGTGGAATCCTCGCCCGCCGGGGCCGGAAAGCAGTGGCCCATCGGGCGCGGGGGCGTTATGGCAGGCGCATGGCCCGCGTTTCCACCGCCTCCCGCGTCTATCTGTCTTTCATCGGGCTCGCGCTCGCCTTGGCGGGAGGTGTCTTTTTCGCGCTGATGTGGCGCAGCTTCCAGCGTGCCCGGGCGGTGGAACATTGGCCGGTGGTACCCTGCGTGATCCTCAAGTCGGAGTCCGAGGAACGGCAGGTGGATCCCAATAGCGCCGCCGAGCGCCGGTTTGCCGTGCTCTTCGGCTACGAGTGGCAAGGCCGCCCCTATGAAAGCGAACTCGTGAAGCTCCGGGGCAGCGGCTGGAGCAGCAAGTCGGATATCGTCACGGCTTACATCGAAAAGTATCCGGAGGGGTCGAGGCAGGAGTGCCACGTCAACCCGAAGAAGCCGGAGCAGGCGGTCCTGGAGAAGGAGTCGAAGGCCCCGGGCTACTCCCTGTGGTTCCCCGGAATTTTCGTCGTCGGCGGGCTGGGCATGGTCGTGGGAGCATGGCGGAGGTCTCCGGGGAGCGGGGCTTCCTAGCGTTTCCGTAGAGCGACCCTTGTAGGGCGGGAGTGGCTGTGGAGAATGCGAATTGTGTAAGCGCTGTCTCGTTTCGGCCCATGTCCAAAGTAAACGTCATTGTCGTGATCCTTGCCGTGGCGGCGGGATTGACACCGGTCGCCGGCTTGATCCTCGGCGAATCCTTCTGGGTCTTCGATCTCTTCAATCATTTCCAACTCCAGTATGCTTGGTTTCTTCTTCTCTGCGGATTGGTCCTGCTGGCAGGGAAGTCCTTCCGAGCTGCCGCCTTTGTAGGTCTTCTGCTGGTACTGCCCATGATCCGGTTGGTACCGGGTTTCATTCCGCCTCCGGAGGCGGCGAGGAGCGGGGCATCGGTTCGTGTTGCCTCATTCAATGTTCTCGTGACCAACCGCAATCACGCTGCGGCAATCGAGTGGACCCGCAAGACTTCGCCGGATGCCATCTTCTTCACCGAAGTGAGCGAGGAGTGGGCAGAAGCCCTGAAGGAACTGGAGCCAGACTACCCGCACTGGATCAATGAGGGCCCGGATTTCGCCTTCTTCTCGAAGTATCCGATTGCCTCTTCTTCCGCGGAACTGGTGAGCAAGAGCGGCTATCCGCTGCTGAAAGCCCGGCTCAACTCTCCTGGCGGGCCCGTCACTTTCATCGCGGGTCATCCCTTGCCGCCCCTCACGTCCGAATGGAGCATCGCGATGGATGAATTCATGGCAGCGATGGCTCGGGAAGCGGCTGCGGAAAGCGGGCCGGTGATCGTGGCGGGCGACTTCAACTCGAGCCACTGGAGCTACAAGTCGAAGCCGCTGCGGGATGCCGGATTGGTGGAGGCGGCGAAAGGCAGGTCGCCGGGGCCGACGTGGATGCGAAGCAATCCGATCCTCGGTATCCCGATCGACCGTATCCTATTCCGTGGCCAAGGCACGGGCTGCCGCAATTTTGAGATCGGGCCCGATCTCGGCTCGGACCATCGGCCGGTGATGGCAGAGATTACGTGGTAGCGGGTGCTGCGACATGTCGCAGCACTCCAAACGAAAAACCCCGCCGCCCTTTCGGGCGACGGGGTCTTGGTGAATCGGAATCGGAAACGGCTTACTTCCGCTTCGCCTCTTCGCGCTCCTTGGCGGCCTTGATGACATCGTCGGAGACGTTCTTCGGGCAAGGAGCGTAGTGGCTGAACTCCATGGAGAACTGGCCACGACCGGAGGTCATGGTGCGCAGGTCGCCGATGTAGCCGAACATGGCGGAGAGCGGAGCCTCGGCCTTGACGCGGACGCCGCCCGGGGTCGGCTCCTGGCCTTGGATCATGCCGCGGCGGCGGTTGAGGTCGCCGATCACGTCGCCCACCTTCTCTTCCGGAGCGAACACATCGAGCTTCATCATGGGCTCGAGGAGCTGCGGACCGCACTTCGGCATGGTCTGGCGATATGCCGCCTTGGCCGCGATTTCGAAGGCGATGTTGCTGGAGTCCACCGCGTGGAAACCACCTTCGTTGAGCGTGACCTTGAAGTCCAAGCAAGGATAGCCGGCGAGCGGTCCCTTATCGACGGAGGTCTTGAAGCCCTTGTCGACGGCGGGGATGAATTCCTTCGGGATACTGCCCCCGACGACCTTCGATTCGAAGATGAAGCCGGAGCCGGGCTCGCCGGGCTCGATGGTGTAATCGATCTTCGCGTACTGACCGGAACCACCGGACTGCTTCTTGTGGGTGTAGCTGTCCGTCACCGCCTTGGTGATGGTTTCGCGGTAGGCGACCTGCGGGGCACCAACGTTGACCTCCACCTTGTGGGTGCGCTTGAGGATGTCGATCTTGATGTCGAGGTGGAGCTCACCCATGCCCTTGAGGATCATCTCATTGGTTTCCTCGTCGGTCTCGACGCGGAAGGACGGGTCTTCCTGCACCATCTTGCCGATGGCGGTGGCGAGCTTCTCGGCGTTGGCCTTGTCCTTCGGGGCCACGGCGATGGAGATCACCGGATCCGGGAACACCATCGGCTCAAGGGTGGCCGGGTTCTTCTCGTCGCAGAGGGTGTGACCGGTCTGCACGTTCTTGAGGCCCACGATCGCCACGATGTCACCCGCTTGGGCGGACTCGACTTCGTTGCGGTCGTCGGCGTGCATTTCCACCATGCGGCTGACGCGCTCGGTCTTGCCGGTGAAGGAGTTCAGGATCGTGTCGCCCTTCTTGATGGTGCCCGAGTAGATGCGGGTGAAGGTGAGCGCGCCGAACTTGTCGTCCATGATCTTGAAGGCCAGCGCGCGGAGCGGCTTGGTCGGATCGCTGACGGCGAATTCGCCGGTCTCGTTGCCTTCGGCGTCCACTTCCGGGAGCGGCTTCACTTCCGGCGGGGAAGGAAGGAAATCCACCACGGCGTCGAGCACGAGTTGGAGGCCCTTGTTCTTGAAGGAAGAGCCGCAGTAGGTCGGGAAGAACGCAAGATCGATCGTGCCCTTGCGGATGCAGCGCTTGATCGTCTCGATATCGGGCTCCACGCCTTCCAGATACTTCTCCATCACCTCGTCGTCCTGTTCGACGGCGGTCTCGATGAGCGCGGCACGGTATTCCTCGACCTTGTCCACCATGTCGGCGGGCACGTCGGTGATCTTGAAGTTCTCCGGCTGGCCGGACTCGTCCCAGATGTGGGCCTTGCGGCTAAGGAGATCCACCACGCCGACGAAGTCGGACTCGGTGCCGATCGGCAGAACCATCACCAGCGGGTGCGCGCCGAGCACCTT
>CBFGPU010000234.1:0-5441 GCA_965650715.1 uncultured Haloferula sp.
TCGTCCAGAAGGGTAACAACGACAACCAGTACCGCCTGCTGGCGGAAAACGGCGAGCTGGTATGGCATCTCAACGGCGCGGGCCGGCTCGAAACCGCGCTGCCGCCGGCGAATACCTGGTCCCATATCGCAGGAACCTACGACGGCGCGGAGATGAGGATCTACGTGAACGGCGAGGTGGTCGCCTCCATGGCGGCAACCGGGGCCATCGCGACGACGACCAACGCGGTGAACATCGGCACCAAGACGACGGGATCCACCGGGGGCGACCACATGAACGGCTACCTGGACGACGTGCGCATCTACCGCCTCGCCTTGGACACCGCGGAGATGTCCTTGCTCGGATCGCAAGACAGCGTGGTCACCATCGCGGCCACCGACTCGGTGGCACAGAAAGGGACCTCCAACACCGGCACCTTCAGGGTGACCCGCAGCGGTCCGACCACGGAGGACCTGCAGGTGGGCCTGACGGTCGCATATGGCAGCACGCAGGCGCTGCCGCGGATCGACTACAACCTCGCGCCGCTGCCCACGAGCTTCGTCATCCCCGCGGGCCAGTCCTCCGCCGATCTGACGCTCACCGGCGTGGACCGCGATTACCCGACCGGTTCGCTGACGGTGACCCTCTCGGTGGGCGATGCCGGGCAGTATGTGGCGGGCAGCGCTTCGAGCGCGCAGGTCCTGCTTCACGATTCGCCTCTGAACAACTGGAAGACGGCGGTCTTCGGAAGCCTCGCCGCGGCCCAGCAAGCCCCCGCATACGACGATGCGGATGGTGATGGCGACGGGCTGGAAGTGCTGATGGAAGCCGCGCTGGGAGGCAGCCCGACCGGCATGGACAGCGCGCGGCTGCCGCTCGAAGAGATCGAACTGATCGGCGGCCAGCTCTACCTGACATCCACCTACATCCGTCCGAAGCCGGCAATCGCGGGCATCTCCTATCACCATCGTACTACCGTGGACCTGGCCGACGGGCCGTGGAACGAAGCCGCGATGGTGGAAGGCTATCCGCAGGACAACCTGAACGGCACGGAGACGGTCAAGGTGCGCTCGCTGCTGCCGATCGGGGACGAACCGAAGCAATTCCTGAGACTGGAGGTCACGCGGCCCTGAGCTCCGTAGCCGCGGTGGTGACACCGCGGCGGCACGGGAGATGAACCGACACCCCCGATCCGTCCGCTCCCTCACGAACGCACCACTCCTCAGCGGACTGGTTCGCAAGGGGCATGCTTCCACAGTCCAAGGCGGCTCCTCCGCGGTCCCTCTAATCCCCCAGCACCTCCCCCAACACCCCGACCAAACTCTCCCTCAAGGGCACCGCTTTCTCCGCGAGCCTCGCCTGCTCCTTCTCATACTCTTTCCGGCCCTCCGGCGTCTCGATCCGCACCGGCTCGAAGCCGTACCCCGCCAGGTCATAAGGACTCGCCCGCATGTCCAGGTCGCGCAACTCCATCGCCAGTTCGAAGCAATCCAACAACAGCTCCGAACCCGGCCAAGGCATCGCCTTGAAGGTCCACTTGTAGAGATCCATGTTCGCGTGCACGCAGCCCGGCTGTTCGAAATCCGGGCGACCCGCCAAGGTCGGCTGCAAGCGGTTCAGCGGCTGCGCGCCGGCATGGAAGAAGCGGAAGGCATCGAAGTGGGAACAACGCAGCGGCCGCGACTCCACCAGCGCGTCCACTTCCGCCTGAGGCAGTCTCAACGGCGTGGTCCTCGCATGGCGGACCTCCTCGCCGCGATACACCATCGCCCACTCGTGCAAGCCGTGGCAGGAGAAGACCGGCGGACGGTCGCGCGTCGCCACCAGCAACTCGCGCATCCACCGCAGGCGGGCGCGCTCCTTGTCGGAGAGCAAGCCCGGGTCCGCGAAAACCCGGTCGTCCTCCACGCGGTAAGGCACCTTCGCCAGATGGCTCGGCAGAGGACCGGCGATCCCGAGCGCCGTGCCGAAGGGCGGATGCCATTCCTCGATCTTCGCGTAGGAGAAGCGGTAGTAAGTGAAGAGGAAATCGTCCACGGGATGCGGCTTGTTCGCCGCGCGGCGGTCCCTCGCGGGCACGGTCCAGCGCTCGGCCCGCGCGCGATGGGAAGCGGCCCGGGCGGTCCATTCGCATGCGGGGAGCACGCGCTCTGCGGTGGTGGCGGACACGTCGCGCGCAGCCAAGCATGCCGGGGGTGCCATGGCGAGCGCGGGATCGGCGTTGGAACCAAGCATCCGGTTTGGAATCCGCGTTCCATTGACGCCCCCGGAGAGCCGCGCCTACTGTTCCGGACATTCATGAAGCGACGCAACGCGACGATTCTCTCCTCCGGAGCCCTGCGCTGGTCCACCGCCTGCATCCTCGCGGGCCTCGGCCTCAGCGGCTGCCAGCGGAGCTACGTGGCCACGGCCAAGGACCAGCAGATGGCGGAAACGCAGAAGCGGATCGAAACGCTCGACGCCCAGAAGATGAAGCTCATGAGCGGCGAGGTGCCGAACAACTTCCACATCGAGGGCGTCGGCTACTACCACTCGCTGGCCCGCGATTTCTACCAGCATCCCTACGGCTTCGAGCACCAGGGCAAGTGGTTCGTGGACGGCACCTGGGTCGCGCAGCCGCCGCTGGAAAACGAGTCCTCCAGCAAGCCATCCCCCGAAGCGCTCAAGAAAGTGCAGGCCGCGCTCGAACGCGAGCAGCAGCTTCTCGCCGGTCAATCCGGAGCCGCTGCGGGCAACCACCATCACGGCGGCTTCGGCATGGGGAATGCCCTGCTGATGTACTGGCTGCTCTCCGGGAACCGCGGCGGCTTCGTCGCGGGCCCTGGCTTCCAGCGTGCCGCCGCTCAAGCTCCCGCATGGCAGGGCGAGGTGGAGCGCCAGCGCGGCGCGGTGAATGCCTACGCTTCCTCGAATCCCGGCTACCGCCGCATGGTCGAGCAAAGCCGGACGAGCGGGGTGCCCGTGCGTAGCGGACAATCCGTGCGCGGTGGCTTCGGCTCCAGCCGCAGCGGCGGCGGCTTTTCTTCCGGCACCTGATGAAGACCCCCGTGCGTCTGGAGCTGCGGCCGCCGCGCAGCGGTTGGCAGGAGCGTGTGGAATCGGCCGGCCTGATCTGGCATGGTGCCGGAGGCGAGCCGTACTGGACCGAGGATCGCAATCTCGTCTTCACGCTCGAAGCCGCCGAGGTGCTGGAGGATGCCGCGAACGAGGCGCACGCGATGTGCCTGCATGCTTGCGGGGAGATCTCGCAGCGCGGCTGGTGGGATCGCCTCGCGATTCCCGAATCCGCCATCGGCATGGTGCAGGCTTCCTGGCTGGTCGGTGACAAGTCGCTCTACGGCCGCTTCGATCTCGCCTGGGACGGCACCGGCACGCCGAAACTCCTGGAATACAACGCCGACACGCCGACCTCGCTGCTCGAAGCCGCGGTCATCCAGTGGCAATGGCTGGAGGATGTCGCCCCGCAAAGCGACCAGCTCAACTCGATCCACGAGGCGCTGGTCGAGCGCTGGAGCCTCTTCCCCGAACCGTTGATTCACTTCGCCTGCAAATGGGATCACCTCGAAGACCGCCAGACCATCGCCTACCTCGCGGAGACCGCCGAGCAGGCGGGCAAGACGGTGGAGCTGATGGACATCGGCGAGGTCGGCTTCTCGGAGGAAGGCCGTTTCACCGATCTTGCCGAACGGCCGGTCGAGCGGCTCTTCAAGCTCTACCCCTGGGAATGGATGGCGGAGGAACCCTTCTTCGCGGAGATCGGGCGCGAGCGCTCGCGCTTCACCGAGCCGGCGTGGAAGATGATGCTTTCGAACAAGGGCATCCTGCCGATCCTCTGGGAGCTGAACCCCGGCCATCCCTTGCTACTACCCGCATCGTACTCGCTCGATGGCCTCGGCGGCATCGACCGCTGGGTCGAGAAGCCCTTCTTCGGCCGCGAGGGCGCGGGCGTCTCCCTCCGTTCGCGCGGTCCCTACCACTCGCCGCCGCCGCTGCCCCCGCAGGACGGCCCGGTCGTTTACCAGCAGCACGCCAACCTTTTCCAAGCCGGCGGCCAGCACGTCGTCTGGGGTCTCTGGATGGTCGGCGACGAATGCCGCGGCCTCTCCGCCCGCGCCGATTCCAGCCCCGTCACCGGCAATCTCAGCCGCTTCCTCCCGCACCGGATCGAGGGCTGAGGGAGGCGGGTGAAAACAGAACAAAAAATCCCTTGCACGGTCCGCTTCCGCGGGTAGTCTCGCGGCCCGCGCCGAAAGGCGCATCAAACAAATCGCGGGATGGAGCAGCCAGGTAGCTCGTCAGGCTCATAACCTGAAGGTCGTAGGTTCAAATCCTACTCCCGCCACCAATGAAGGCCGCCGGACTCGAAGGAGTCCGGCGGCCTTCGCCGTTTTAAGCGGCACGGGCCCCGGCGGGCAGGGACCCCCGTCGGAACGAGCCCCTCCGCGGGACCGGCTGTGCGGATCTTGCCGAAGTCTCCTCCGATTCGCTCAAGGGCTGGATTGATCTTCGGAAACAACCCCCGGGCACATATCTTATGACCGAGTTCGAAGGAAATATCCCTGCCATGAAACCCACCGCCATCCTCCTTGCCCTGATGGGAGCCCTGATTCCCTGCCACGCGGAAAACGAAGTCCGCGCCAATGGAACCATCGAGATGCCGCCCGAGATCCGCGGCGAGGAGCATGCCGTGCTGACGGATCCGCCGAATGTGCCGCCGCCGATCACCCGCAAGCATCCCACCAAGGTGGTCGTGAAGCTGGAGGTGATCGAGAAGACGATGCGGATGTCGGATGGTGTCGACTACACTTTCTGGACTTTCGGCGGCTGCGTGCCGGGGAAATTCATCCGCGTGCGGCAGGGCGACTTCGTCGAGTTCCACCTGATGAATCACCCGACCAGCAAGATGCCGCACAACATCGACCTCCACGCGGTCACCGGCCAGGGCGGAGGCGCGGCATCCTCGTTCACGGCACCCGGCCACAGCTCGACCTTCTCCTTCCGCGTGCTGAATCCCGGCCTCTACATCTACCACTGCGCGGTGGCACCTGTCGGCATGCACGTGGCCAACGGCATGTACGGCCTGATCTACGTGGAGCCGGAGGAGGGCTTGCCCAAGGTGGATCGCGAGTTCTACGTGGTGCAGGGCGATTTCTACACCAAGGGCCGCAATGGCGAACAAGGCCTGCAGCCGTTCGACATGGAGAAGGCCATCGACGAGAAGGCCGATTACGTCGTCTTCAACGGCTCGGTGGGCGCCCTCACGGGCGAAAAGGCGATGGCCGCGCAGAAGGGCGAGACCGTCCGCGTGTTCTTCGGCAACGGCGGCCCGAACCTGTCGTCGTCCTTCCACGTGATCGGCGAGATCTTCGACAAGGTCCATGTCGAGGGCGGCACGAATACCGTGAACCACAACGTGCAGACCACCATGGTGCCCGCAGGCGGCTCGGCCATCGTCGAGTTCA
>CBFGPU010000235.1:0-5436 GCA_965650715.1 uncultured Haloferula sp.
TTTCGGGCCGCGGTCCGCGCTATTTCGTGACAATCGGGGATTAGGGCGGAAAGCGGTCGGCCCCGGCACTTGCCACGGCGAGGGGGATTCCTCAGGATTCCCGAAACATCCCCATGGCCGAATACACCGAAGCCGACATCAAGTCTCTCGATTGGCGCGAACACATCCGCCTCCGCCCCGGCATGTACATCGGCAAGCTCGGCGACGGTTCCTCGCCGGACGACGGCATCTACATCCTGCTCAAGGAGGTCATCGACAACTCGATCGACGAGCATATCATGGGCTACGGCAAGGAGATCCGGGTCGATATCGACGACGAAGGTCGCGTCGAAGTCCGCGACTTCGGCCGCGGCATTCCCCTCGGCAAGCTCTACGACTGCGCCGCCCAGATCAACACGGGTGCCAAGTACGACAGCGAGGCGTTCAAGAAATCCGTCGGCCTCAACGGCGTCGGTATCAAGGCGGTCAACGCGCTGGCCGACTTCTTCGAGATCCAAGCCTGGCGCGATGGACAGACGAAGGCCATCGAGTTCTCGAAGGGCGTCGTGACCGAGGACATGAAATATCCGCGCAAGGAGGAGGCTCCTTCGGGTACCCGCCTCGCCTTCGAGATCGACCGCTCCATCTTCCCGGCCAAGGCGAAGTTCAAGGAGGCCATCGTCGAGAAGATGTGCCGCTACTACTCTTACCTTAATCCTGGTCTTACGATCCTGTTCAACGGCAAGAAGTTCAAATCGAAGGACGGCCTTCTGGATCTGCTCCGTGAGGAAATGGAGAGCGAGGCGCTCTACGATCCGATTCACCTCAAGGGCGACGATATCGAAATCGCCTTCACCCACACCGCCGAGAGCGGGGAGGAGTACTACACCTTCGTCAACGGTCAGAACACCACCCAGGGCGGCACCCACTTGCAGGCCTTCCGCGAAGGTCTCGTGAACGCGGTCCGCACCTTCTACAAGAAGCAGTACGACCCCGCGGACATCCGCGCCGGCATCGAGGCCGCGGTTTGCGTGCGCATCGTCGAGCCCGTCTTTGAGTCCCAGACCAAGACCAAGCTGGGCTCCGCGTCGATGGTGCCGGACGGCGAGTCGATCCGCACCTTCGTCGGGAACTTCCTCAAGCAACACCTCGACAACTACCTGCACAAGCATCCGAAGGTCGCGGAGGCGATCCAGAAGCGGATCCAGGCCGCCGAACGCGAGCGCAAGGACCTGAAGGGCATCCAGAAGATCGCCCGCGAGCGCGCCCGCCAGGCGAAGGTTCACAACAAAAAGCTTCGCGATTGCCGCGCTCACCTCGATTCGAAGCACAAGCAGCGCCTCGACAGCACCCTCTTCATCACCGAGGGCGACTCCGCTTCCGGCTCGATCACCAAGAGCCGCGATGTGGAAACGCAGGCTGTCTTCTCGCTCCGCGGCAAGCCGCTCAACACCTTCGGCCTCGCCAAGAAGATCGTTTACGAGAACGAGGAGTTCGCCCTCCTTCAGGCCGCTCTCGGCATCGAGGATGGCATCGAGGAGCTCCGCTACAACAAGGTCGTCATCGCCACCGATGCCGATGTGGACGGCATGCACATCCGTCTCCTCTTGCTCACCTTCTTCCTCCAGTTCTTCCCCGAGGTCATCCGCGAGGGCCACCTCTTCATCCTCCAGACGCCGCTCTTCCGCGTCCGCAACAAGAAGGAAACGATCTACTGCTACGACGAGGAAGCGAAGGAGAAGGCCCTCGCGAAACTCGGCAAGTCCTCCGAGATCACCCGCTTCAAGGGCCTCGGTGAAATCTCCCCGGACGAGTTCAAGTTCATGATCGGCCCCGACATGAAGCTCGACCCCGTCGAGTTCGAGGAAGGGAAGGGGACCAAGGAGCTCCTCGCCTTCTACATGGGCAAGAACACCCCGGATCGCCAAGACTTCATCATCGGGAATCTCCGTGTGGACGTGGACCGGCAGGTGGCGTAGCGGCGTCTGCCTCAAGGAGCGCCGGCGTCCCGCCGGTGACATCCGGCAAACAGATTGAACCACCGGTATAAAAGCCGTGACGCAGCGAAGCGGAGTCACCGGACCAGATCGTAGCGCTCAAAAAATTCTCCGGCCGGGCAGGGTCATGCAGGAGGTATCGGATCGGGGAAACCGCTGAGGCTGTGTCCTCATCGTAAATGAAAACCCCTGCCAGCGATCAGTTGCGATTGCGCCGACAACCGCTTGGGAGCAAGCGAGCGACCTTCTGAGGAAGGTTGCATGTTGCTAGCGGGTCCGCAAGATTCCGGCAATCCGCGAATGATGGCACCGCAACCGCCTCGCGCTTGCTCCGGTTTCACCTTGATCCCCGCGCGACCCGCGCAAGGGTATCACTCCTGAAAAACCCATGGCCACCGTCACCCGTCTCCACGTCAACGGTCGCGACTTGCCGCTCGAAGCGGATGCGGATCGCACCCTGCTCAGCGTGCTGCGCGATGATCTCCAGCTCACCGGCTGCAAGCCCGGCTGCGGCGAAGGTCAATGCGGTGCCTGCACCGTGCTGGTCGATGGCAAGCCGGTCCGTTCTTGCCGCGCCCCTGCCGGATCAATCGGCACTGCGAAGATCCGCACCATCGAAGGCCTGGAACAGGACGGCAAACTCCACCCGGTGCAACAAGCCTTTCTCGATGCCGATGCCCTCCAGTGCGGCTACTGCACCTGCGGCATGATCCTCTCCGCGGTTGCCCTCCTCGAAGAGCACCCGCACCCCACCGAAGAGCAATTCCTCGCCGCGATGGACGGCAACATCTGCCGTTGCGGCGTCTACAACAACATCCGCGCCGCGGTGAAGGCCGCCTCGGAAACCCTCGCTTCCGCCGCCCGATGAGTGCGACCGAACCTCTCGCTCTCGACCGCCGCCGCTTCTTCAAGCTCCTTGGCGGCGGCATTCTGATCGCCTTCCTCGTCCCGCCGCTCCCGGCCCAGGAACGCCGCGGCCGTCGCGGTGGCCCCCCGCGTCCGATGGAGGTGAGCGCCTGGATCCATATCGGCGAGGATGGCATCGTGCAGGTCTTCACCGGCAAGACCGAGGTCGGCCAGAACATCCGCACCTCGCTTGCCCAAGCGATCGCGGAAGAGCTGCACATCCCCATCGACCGCATCCGCATGCTGATGGCCGATACCGACTTGGTTCCTTTCGACATGGGCACCTTCGGCAGCCGCAGCACGCCGGACATGGCGCTGCATCTCCGGAAGGTCGGAGCCGCTGCCCGCGAGGCCCTGCTCGACCTTGCCAAGGACCAATGGAAGGTGGATCGCGCCGACCTCTCCGCCACAGATGGAAAGGTTCTCCACAAGGACGGTCGCTCGGTGACGTTCGCCGATCTCGCCAAAGGCCGAAAGCTGATGGCCGCCGTCACCGGGGAAACCAAGCTCAAGCCCGCCACAGAGTGGAAGGTCGCCGGAACTTCCGTGCCGAAGATCGACGGTCGCGACTTCGTCACCGGCAAGCACCGCTTCACCACCGACATGTCCTTTCCCGGCATGTTGCATGGCAGGGTGCTCCGCCCGCCCGCCTACGGTGCGAAACTGAAGTCACTCGACGATTCGAAAGCGAAGGCCATCGACGGCGTCACCGTGGTCCGCGATGGCGAGTTTGTCGGCGTCACCGCGCCGAATCCCGCTCTCGCCCAACAAGCCCTTGAAGCTCTCGTCGCCGAATGGGAAGGCGGCGACGGCCCCTCGAACGAGAAGCTCTGGGAGTTGCTGAAGATCAACTTCGACCGCGGCGACCAAGGCAAACGGATCGACGAGGCACTCGCTTCCGCTCCCGGCAAACTTGAGGCCACCTACACCGTCGAATACATCGCGCATTGCCCGCTCGAAACCCGCGCCGGCCTTGCCGAATGGAAGGACGAAAAGCTCACCGCGTGGACCGGCTCCCAGCGCCCCTTCGGCGTGAAGGACGAACTCGTCAGCGCCTTCTCCCTCCCGCCGGAAAAAGTCCGCGTGATCGTTCCCGACACCGGCTCCGGCTACGGCGGCAAGCACAGCGGCGAGGCTGCGGTCGAAGCCGCTCGCCTTGCCAAGGCCGTCGGCAAGGCGGTCAAAGTTTCATGGACCCGCGAGGAGGAATTCTGGTGGGCCTACTTCCGCCCCGCCGGCGTGATCGAGGTCAAGGCCGCCATCACCAGCCAGGGCAAGCTGCTCGCGTGGGAATTCCACAACCATAACTCCGGTGGCGCGGCCATCGAGACTCCTTACGAAGTCCCCGCCAAGTTCATCCGCAGCCATGGTGGCAAGTCGCCGCTCCGCCAAGGTTCCTACCGCGGCCTCGCCGCCGCCGCGAATTGCTTCGCCCGCGAATCCGCCATGGACGAACTGGCCATCGCGGCTGGCTTCGATCCCCTCGAGTTCCGCCTCAAGAACCTCAAGGACGATCGCCTCCGCGCCGTCCTCGAAGCCGCCGCCGAACGCTTCGGCTGGAGGAACGGCACTGGCCACCGCGGCATCGCCTGCGGCATCGACAAGGGCGGCTACGTGGCGAATTGCGTCGAAATCGAAATGAAGGGCAGGGACGTGAAGCTCAAACGCATCGTCGCCGCCTTCGAATGCGGCGCGATCGTCAATCCGGCCCACCTCAAGAACCAGGTCGAAGGCAGCATCGTCATGGGCCTTGGCGGTGCGCTCTTCGAGGCGATCCGGTTTGCCGGAGGCAAGATCCTCAACCCCGTCTTCTCGCAATACCGAGTGCCCCGCTTCTCGGACGTCCCGCCCATCGAGATCGTCCTGATCGACCGCAAGGACCTGCCCTCCGCCGGGGCAGGAGAATGCCCGATCATGGCAATCTCCCCCGCCATCGGCAGCGCCATCCGGTCCGCCACGGGCAAATACCCGCGCGCCATGCCGATGATTCCCGGGTAGCCGCCCGCCAGCTTGGGCTTGCCCGTCCGTCCCCATCCGCTTCAATCCCTCCCAACCAAGAATTTCACGTATATGGGACGCGCCTTCGAATGCCGCCGCCGTGCCAAGGAAGCCCGCTGGGACACCATGTCCCGGGTTTTCCCCAAGCTCGCCAAAGCCATCACCATGGCCGCCAAGAACGGCGGCCCGGACCCTGCTGCCAATGCCCCGCTCCGTCTCGCCATCGCGAACGCGAAGGGCCAGAACCTGCCGAAGGACAAGATCGAAGCCGCCATCAAGCGCGCCTCCGGCAAGGACGCCGCCGACATCGTCGAAGTCGCCTACGAAGGCAAAGGCCCCCACGGCTCCCTCTTCTACATCGAGTGCGCCACCGACAACACCACCCGCTCGGTGGTGAACATGAAGACCATCTTCAACAAGAACGGCGGCCAGATCGTGAACAGCGGCCAGCTCGACTTCATGTTCACCCGCAAGTCGGTGGTCGAATTCGAAGTCACTCCCGAGACCAATCTCGAAGAGCTGGAACTCGAACTCATCGATGCCGGCCTCGTCGAAG
>CBFGPU010000236.1:0-5435 GCA_965650715.1 uncultured Haloferula sp.
GCTGGTGATCAAGGATGGAAGTATTACGGATGCTTCCGGGGTGGAGGCGGTGGCGGGAAACTGAGAATCCCTTCGGGATATGGAAGCGGTGGCTAGGGTGGCCGCCTTTTAGCCCGCGAACTTGAGCCAGAGCCACATGGTGATGTAGGCGACACCGCCAGCCGCAGGAAGGGTGAGCACCCAGGCACCGAGGATGCGGCGGACGATTTTCATGTCGATCGCGCTGAAGCGCTTGGTCGCGCCGACACCCATGATGGCGGTGGTAATGGCGTGGGTGGTGGAAACGGTCATGCCCAGCTTGCCGGTCACGGCGAGCAGGGTGGCGGCGGTGGTCTCGGCGGCGAAGCCGTGGACCGGCTGCAGCTTCACCATCTTGTGGCCCATGGTCTTGATGATGCGCCAGCCGCCGGCGGAAGTGCCTGCCGCCATGACCAGCGCGCAGACGATCTTGATCCAGGCCGGGACGTCGGGCGCCAGTTCGCGAACCTTGCCGGCCATCGCCTTGAGCGGTGGCTTGCCGTCCTTTTCGGCCTTCGCGCCCTCGGCGGCGAGGGTTTTGGGCCAGTCGGTAATCTTCACCGCGACCATCGGGCCCAGGATCGGAAGCTTCGGGAGAATGCGGGCGTTCTCGCGCGCGACGCTGGCGTTGTAGTCCTCCAAGACGTCCGCGCGGGTGCGTCCGGCACCGGCGGGATCGCCGAGGTCTTCATGCACCTCCGCCGCAAGCGAGAGGAAGGCTTCGCGGAATTCGCCGGAGCGCATCTTGAAGCCCTCCGCTTCCAGCGCCGCGGCGGTTTCCATGGTGTGCTTGCCATCGATCACGGTGAGCAGGAGCTGCTCGGCGGCGGGAGTCTTCTCCATCTTCAGGAAAGAGAAGGCGGCGGGGAGCTTTTCAAAAGAGCCCGCAGTGGTCGCGGTGACGAGGGCCAGTGTGATGATGCCCATCGTCTTCTGCGCATCCGCCAAACCGTGGGCGAAGCCCATGTAGCTGGCGCTGAAGATCTGCGCGCGGCCGAAGAAGCGGTTCACCCACATCGGCCGGGCGTTTCGCAGCAACGCATAGAGCAGCGTCATGATGAGGAAGCCGCCGACCAGACCTACGACCGGCGAGCCGAGCATCGGGACGATTACCTTGTGCAGCACGCCTTCCATCACGACCTTGCCGTCCTTCATCTTCTCCTGCGACCAGATGATGGAGCCCCAGTTGTTCTGGGCGTTCGCGAGCGTGGCACCGCAGAGGCCGCCGACCAGCGCGTGCGTGGAGCTCGAGGGCAATCCCAGCCACCAGGTTAGCAAGTTCCAGACGATCCCGCCCAGGAGCGCGCAGATGATGGTGGCGGAACTCACGAATTGGGAATCCACCAGTCCGGAGGACACGGTCTTTGCCACCGCGTGGCCGACCAGCGCGCCGAGGAGGTTCGTGACGGCCGCCAGCATGATCGCCTGGCGGGGTGTCAGCACCTTGGTGGAGACCACGGTGGCGATGGAGTTCGCCGTATCGTGGAAACCGTTGATGAACTCGAAGGCCAGCGCGACGAGGATGACGACAAGGATAAGCGTCATGGGCGGCGCCTCAGGAGTTCTTGTAGGCGATCTGTTTCGCCACGTTCCCCACGTCGCGGCAGCGGTCGAAGACCTTCTCCAGCAGGTCGTAGAGATTCGATACGATGACCACGAGGAGCGTGTCGTACTTCCCGCTGTAGAGATCCTTCAGGCACTCGAGCATCAGCTTGTCGGCGTCGCCTTCGATCTGTTGCATGCGGTCGTTGAGCTCCTTCATCTTCACGATGTCCATGCCCTTGCGGAGCGCCTGGATCATCTGGACGACCAGCCCGGTCGCTTCGTCGAGCATGGCGGCGTGGCGGTTGAAATCGGTGGTGGCGACTTTCTCCTGCGAAATCAGGTAGCGCTCGACGAATTTCTCGACCGTTTTCGGGATCTTGTAGAGGGCGGTGGAGAGGGCCTCGATGTCCTCGCGCTCCAGCGCGGTCACGAAGCTCTTCACGAGCAGGTCGCTGATTTCCTGGGTAATTTGCTTGTCCTTCTTCCGCACCTCCGCGAACTCCCCGAGGGAGGGGGCCTTTTCGTGGCGCAGGATGTGGGTGAGGCCGACGATGCTGTGGCGCGCCTCCTCGGCGCTGGCGATGAGCAGGTCGAAAAAACGGTCCTCTTTGCCGAACAGGCGTTGGATGGAGATCATGGGAAGGTTTCCGCCGCGGATTTGTGGCGAAAACGTCACACGTGGCAAGCCGCACGGTTCGTTTTCCCTGACAGAGTCCCTCCGGCCGCCGGAATACCGGGCGGCGAGACCTTTACAAGCCGCCATGCCACTGGTAACCGAAGCCCCGCCGCGGAGACGGCAGACGCACGAGCCGATGACGCACGAAGCCCCCGCGATCCCGCCTGCCGCCACCCCGGCACCCGCGGGCATTCCGGCCATTCAGGTCAAAGGCGTCGATTTTTCCTACGGCGACAAGCAGGTGCTGAAAAACGTCACCCTCGATGTCCCGACCAACGAGGTGGTCGCCTTCATCGGCCCCTCCGGCTGCGGCAAAACGACGCTCCTGCGCTGTTTCAACCGCATGAACGACCTGGTCCCCGGCGCGCGGGTGACGAAGGGCTCGATCATCATCGAGGGCGCGAACATCGCGGACAGGTCGATTGACCCCGTCCAGCTCCGCCGGCACGTCGGGATGGTGTTCCAGAAGTATAACCCCTTCCCCCGCAGCATCTACGACAACGTGGCCTACGGCCCGCGGACTCTCGGCGAGAAGCGGAAATCCGCTCTCGACGACGTGGTGGAGAGGTCGCTCCGCCGCGCCGCCCTCTGGGACGAGGTGAAGGACCGCCTGAACGACATCGCCACCGGTCTCTCCGGCGGCCAGCAGCAGCGCCTGTGCATCGCCCGGACCATGGCGGTCGATCCGGAGATCATCCTGATGGACGAGCCCTGCTCGGCGCTCGACCCGATCGCCACCGCGCATGTGGAGGACCTGATCCTGAGCCTGCGCGAGCACTACACGATCGTGATCGTGACCCACAACATGCAGCAGGCGACGCGGGTTTCGGATCGCACGGCTTTCTTTTATCTGGGGGAAATGGTTGAATACGACAGCACCCGGAAGATCTTCGAAAACCCCGTCCACAAGCGCACTCTCGACTACATCAGCGGCCGTTTCGGTTGATTGCCCCATGCACTCGGATACCCCACACATTCTCCGCGAATTCGACCAAGCCTTCGCCTCCCTGCGGAACGAGGTCATTGCCATGGCCGGCCAGGCCCGCCTGAACCTGGAGCGGGCCATGCAAGGCCTGCTCTCGCGCGATCTCGAAAAGTGTAAAGCCGCCATCGCCGATGACGACGAGGTGGACGAGGCCGAGCTTCGCATCGACCGGATCGGGATGGAGACGCTGGTGCGCTTCCACCCGGTGGCCAGCGACCTGCGCCAGGTGATCACTTCGATGAAGGTGGCCGCGAACCTCGAGCGCGTGTCCGACCACGCGACGAACATCGCCAAGCGCGCCCGCAAGATGCTCGCCCGCCCGGAGTGTCCGGAGGTGACTTTCCTGGAGCCGCTCTACGCGCTCGCGGACCAGCAGTTGCGCGACTCGCTCTCGGCCTACACGGATCGGAATGCGGAGCTCGGGCAATCGCTGCAACTGCGGGACAAGGATCTCGACAAGATGCACAAGCGGCTGATCGCGTCCTTCACCTCGCGCCTGGAAGAAGGCGGGGAACGCGCGGAAGACTACCTGCATCTGGTCTTCGTCGCCCGTTCGCTGGAGCGGATCGGGGATCTCGCGAAAAATATCGGCGAGGACGCGGTCTATCTCGACCAAGCGCGCGACATCCGGCACGACCGCCACGACAAGCAGAACCGGCCGGTATCGGGCGAGGTGCCGGCGGAGTAGGGGACCTGCCTCCTGCTCTCCGTAAGCGCGGTGGTGACACCGCGAAAGCGACCCTCGCGGCCCGCTCCAGGAGTTCGTAGTCCCGCGGTCGGGCGGAGTGCTATGGGATGGGCAGCCGTCTGGACTCCCAAACTGGACTCTCGCCCTCCGGTCCGCCATAGTGCCAGCTATGAGTCCGAAAACCGTCTGTGTGGTCGGTGCCCAGATCCTTTCCTTGGCCGCCATCGCTTGGCTGGCGAATGAGAACCGCGGCCTGCGAACCAAGCCGGACGCGGGGGAAAAACCATCCATGATGTCGGCGCCTTTTGCACCGAGAGGTGACGTCCGCGTCCCCACCACCAGCGCCCACGGAGAAACCACCGCACCCAGGTCCTCCCGGAAACACCGCGCGGCCGACACCCGCTCCGACCGATCCCAAGCGGACCCCTCCAAGCGACCGCCCCTCCAGGTCGAAGAGGCTGCCGATGGCGGTGCCGTGCTCCGGTTTCCCGGCATGGCACGACGTTTCGATCTCACCGCGGAGGACCTCGTCGCTCTGGAGCAAGGACTACGGGCCGCGCGCCAGAATGCGACCGAGACCCGGCCCGGCGGTCCCTCGTGGAGCCCGGGGCAAGCGGCCGGCGCCCCGGATACCGAGGGCCACGGCGACTTCCGCACGGCATGGGCCTCCGCCGATCCGGATGGCGGCAAGGAATGGCTCCAGCTCAGCTATCCGGAATCGATCGAGATCGGAGAGATCGTGATCCACGAAAGCTACAATCCGGGCGCGGTGAGCCGCGTCCTCGCGCTGATGCCGGACGGCAGCGAGCAAGTCATCTGGGAAGGCACCGAGGCCACGGCGCAACCGGGTCAAAACCTCGATAGCGTCTTCAAGGCCCCTCCCGGCATCCGCAGCGACCGCATCCGCGTCGAACTCGATACCGCCCGGGTCCCCGGCTGGAACGAGATCGATGCCGTGGAATTGATCGGCAGCGACGGCACCCGGCAGTGGGCGAGCGAATCGAAGGCGAGTAGTTATTATGGACAGAACCGGGGGCTGGCGTCCGCTGAAGGCACGGACGCGTTTTTCAACGTCGACGAGTGATCCGTTGAGCGATTGGCATTGATCGGTGCCGGGTCACTCAGCCGAGCTGCAGCGCTCGTCACACCAAGCCTCGATCGATGCGCGGATCATGTCCCGCACCTGCCGTGCGACCGCCAGCTTTTCTTCACGCGAGCCCGTCGCGGCAGAGGGATCGGGGAACGACCATTGATGGCGCTCCACCAGCCCCGGGAACACCGGGCAGCGCTCCGCGGCCTCCTTGTCGCAGACCGCGATCACATGGGAAAACAAGCGTCCGCTTTTGAAGAGATCGAACACCGCCTTGGTCTGCTTCCCGGAGATGTCGATTCCGACTTCCTTCATCACTTCCACCACGATCGGATTGAGTTCGCCCGGTTCGAGGCCGGCGCTCTCGGCGATGAAGTCATCCGGGCAGAGGTGGTTCAAAAAGGCCTCAGCCATCTGGCTCCGGGCGCTGTTG
>CBFGPU010000237.1:0-5411 GCA_965650715.1 uncultured Haloferula sp.
CCCTGCGAAGCAAGCTCGGGCTTGCGCACTTCTATGCGCTGATCGGCAGCCTGACAGCGGTGATGGTGTGGGTGACCGATGCCGGGGTGCGGGTGGAGGTGCCCGGGGTTTCCTTCATGGTGGGCTCCACGGTGTTCTACACCGCGCTGCTGCTGGGCGTCTTCGTGGTGTACGTCTTCGATGGGCCGCGGGCCACGCGGATCGCGATCTCCACGATCATCGGCGTGTCGGTGATGGTGCCCGTGATCACCATGGTGCTGCATTGGCAGCTCAAGCTTTCGAGTCCGGACATGGTGGACTACTTCCCGCCGCAGAGCCTGCGGATTTACGCCGCCTCGATCTTCGCGGCATTCGCCGATCTGATTTTCCTCGCGATCGCCTGGGAGTTCCTCGGCAAGCCGCAGTTGAACGTGCGCTTGTGGTTGCGCGCCTTCCTCACGCTGCTGGGGGTGCTGTGGCTGGACGTGGTGCTGTTCGCCACGGGAGCCTTCGCCGGCACGCCGGACTACCTTGGCATCATGACAGGCACCTTCGTCAGCCGCTTTGTCATCAGCGTCTTTGCCTTTCCTTTCCTTTACTGGTACCTGGCGTGGCAGAACGGGAAGAACGGCATGGAGATCGAGAACCGGCCGGTGCTGGCGATCCTGAAGGAGGTCACGAAGGTTCGCCTGGAGCTGAGCATCGCGCAGCGGGAGATCGAGCGCCGCAAGGAGGTCGAACGCGAGAACGTGAAGCTCATCGGCTCGCTGCATCAGGCGCTGGCGGAGGTCAGGAGCCTGCGGGGCATCCTGCCGACCTGCTCCTACTGCAAGAACATCCGCGACAAGGATGGAACCTGGTATCAGCTCGAAACCTACATCCAGCGCCATAGCCAGGCGAAGTTCAGCCACGGGATCTGCGACACCTGCATGACGAAGCATCATCCGGAAGTGGCCGGGTGAGCGGCCGGGGAACCCGGGCGACAGCTTGGTAACTTTGGAATCCTTGCGCGATCCGGGTTCCGGGCGCAGTAGGCGGGGTCATGCATCGTTTTGCCGCTTCGGTTGCCTGCTTGCTGTCGTCCGTTTTCATCGCAAATGGGGAGGATTGGAATGTCCGCGACCACATTCCGTGGGATGAATTCGTGATCCAGAGCCATCGCGGCGCGGGGAACCTTGCTCCGGAGAATTCGCGCGAGACCTTCGAACTGGCCTGGGGTTTGAAGACGATCCCCGAGGCCGACCTGCGCACGACAAGGGACGGCGTGATCGTCGCATTCCATGACAACAACTTCGCCCGGATCCTGCCGGGGGCCCTGCCGGAGATGAAGGAGAAGGGGATCGAGGATTTGACTTGGGACGAAGTCGCGGCCCTCGACATCGGGGCGTGGAAGGGGCGCAAGTTCGCCGGGCAGCGCGTCCCGAGGATGGAGGCGGTGTACGCGCAGATGAAGGAGCAGCCCGGCCGGCGCTTGTACGTGGACATCAAGAACGTCGATCTGGCGCAATTGGCACGGGAGGCGAAAGCGGCGGGAGTGGTGGACCGGCTGATCCTTGCCAGCACGAAGTATGAAATCATCCGCGAATGGAAGAGTCTCGCGCCGGAGTCTTTCACGCTTCACTGGATGGGTGGAACGGAAGCCGAACTGGAGAAGCGCCTCGAGGTGCTACGGGGTGAGAAGTTCGCGGCGATCGATCAGCTTCAGATCCACGTGAAGCCGGAGAAGGATGGCTTCACGCCTTCCGCGGCGTTTCTCAAGAAGACCGGTGCCGAACTGCGGGAGCACAAGATCCTCTTCCAGACCCTGCCCTGGCAGAGCCGGGACAAGGCGCTCTTCCGTGAACTGATGGATCTGGGTGTGGCGAGCTTCGCGACGGATTTCCCGGATTTCGCCGCGGAGACGGTGAGAGATTACTATGCGGAAAAGGGCAAATCGGAGTAAATATTGGCAATATTAAGGTTAATTTGTGAATAAAATGGCCGTTTCCCGCCGTTCTCTCAGCGATGCTTTTAAAGAATCTCTGTCGCTTGGTTTGGCTTGGTCTGGCGCTCGCCCCGGGGGTGGAGGCGAAGACGTGGGAGGTGCCCATCGGGGGAAACTCCTACGTGACCAAGCAGGATGAAGATCGGCGCGGGGAGCAGAAATGGGCGAGCCCGGAGACAGTCCATTCGATCTATTTCCGCGTGGACCGGCCTGCCGATCTGGAACTCGCGCTGAAAGCGAAGGTGCCGCAGGGCGAATCACGGATCAAGGCGAGCCTTGGCGGGAAGTCGCATGATGTGGATCTCAAGCACGGTGAGGCCGCGCGGGTTCCCCTCGGCAAACTTTCCGTGAAGGACGCCGGCTATGTGCGCGTCGATCTGCAAGGACTGAAGAAGTCCGGGGAGGTGTTTGCGGAGGTGGAAGCGTTGATCGTGGAAGCTCCCGGGGATGCGGTGCTGAACTACGTGAAGGATAACGAGGACAACCGCTTCTACTGGGGGCGGCGCGGGCCTTCGGTGCATCTCGGCTATCCCTTGCCGGAGGGCGAGCCGATCGAGTGGTTCTACAACGAGATCACGGTGCCGGAAGGGAGCGATCCGATCGGGTCATATTTCATGTCGAACGGTTTCGGCGAAGGCTACTTCGGCATGCAGGTGAATGGAGAGAAGGAGCGGCGGATCCTGTTCTCGGTATGGAGTCCTTTTTCCACGAACAATCCGAAGGAGATCCCGGACGATCAGAAGATCACGCTGCTCAAGAAGGGCGAGGACGTGCACGGGGGCGAATTCGGCGGCGAGGGATCCGGTGGTCAGAGTTACTGGCTGTATCCTTGGAAAGCGGGCGAGACGTACCGCTTCCTCAACCGTGTGAAACCCGACGGGCAGGGATCGACGGTGTATTCGGCATGGTTCTATCTTCCGGAGAAGAAGGGGTGGAAGCTCATTGCGAGCTTCAAACGGCCAAAGACGGACAAGCACCTGACGGGTGCGCATTCCTTCCTGGAGAACTTCTCGGATCGCCAGGGCTACCTGTCCCGCGGAGCATTCTACGGGAACCAGTGGGCTTGCGATGTGAACGGCACCTGGCACGAGATCACCGAGGCGCGCTTCACGGGAGATGATATCGCGCAGCGCGGATACCGGCTCGACTTCGCGGGCGGGTCGAAGGGCAAGGAATTCTTCATGAAGAACGGCGGCTTCTTCGACGAGAACGTGAAGCTCGGCAGCAGCTTCACGCGGGAATCCACGGCGGCTCGGAAGCCGAAAGTGGATTTCAAGAAGCTGGATGGTGCCGAGCTTTGATCGGCTAGAACGAGACGACCTCCAGCGAAGGCACCACCGCATCGGCCAGCGAGAAGTCGAGGCACGCGGTGGTGCGGTTCGGCACCGCCCATACGTTCAGCCCGGCGGCTTTGGCGGACTTCACTCCGTTGAGCGAGTCCTCGATCGCGAGGCATTCCCGGACGGGGAGGCCGAGGCGGCGGACCGCCTCCAGCCAGAGGTCGGGTGCGGGCTTGATCCGCGGGGCATCGCCGCGGCAGACCACGGTGTCGAAGTACGGCATCAACCGTAGGTTCTCCAACCAGCCGTCCACCCAGAAGTGGGAGGAACTGGAAACGACGGCGAGGGGCGTGCCGGCGGCCTTCAGTTTTTCCAAGAGAGAAACCACGCCGGGCATTGGCCCGGCTTCCTCGAGGTCGCGGCGGATCTCGACCTGGCGGGCCTCGTCGAGCTGGTGCCAATCGAAGCTGCGGCCGGTGAGTTCCTCCAGATGGACCTTCGGCGACCAGGTATCGAAATCCGAACCGATGCACTGCGTGTAGGTCTCCAGCGGCAGCGGATGGCCGTGGGCGAGGAAGGTGCGGTGCCAAGCCTCGTAGATGGCCCACTCGGTATCGACCAGAACGCCATCGAAGTCGAACAGCACGGCGGAGAAACGCATGCGCGTGGGATGGCCCGGAAGCGAGTGGCGGGCAAGGACGAATGGCAGCCGCACCGGCGGCCATCCTCCCGATGAAAAGCGCGTGAACCCTCCGTCTTGTCTCGACTCCCCCGGAACCGGGACCGAAGGTGGGCGAGGTATGGAAGAATCCGAATCAGGCGATCCCGTTTACCGGCATACCCAGCGTTCGCGGGACTTCGAACCCGCCGGTGGCGATTCGGAGAACATCGAGCGGATCACAGAGCACATCGGACGCTACATCGGGCCGGTGAAGAATGTCTTCCACGAACTGATCTCGGATCTCGTGCATATCGATATCCACATCGTGGAGCCGAGCGCCGCACGGAACTGCTACACGCTGGTGACCTCGGGGATGAGCGACCGGCCCATGAATGCACCCGCAGAGTATGCCCATCTCCGCTACTCCGAGCTGATGATCTCCCTACCGCCGGATTGGCCGATGGGGAACGAGGAGTGGAAGAAGGAGGAGAATTACTGGCCGGTGCGCATGCTGAAGTTCCTCGCGCGTTTTCCGCATGAGTACGAGACCTGGCTGTGGGGGATGCATACGGTGCCGAACGGAAATCCCCCCGAACCCTTCGCGTCCAACACCGCAATGAACGGCGTGATCCTCCTGCCTCCCGTGAGCATCGATCACGGCTTCTACGAGCTGGAAATCGATCCGGAGAAGACCATCCATTTCCACGCCGTGATCCCGCTCCATGGGGACGAGATGGACCTGAAGCTCAGGAAGGGAGCGGAGGCGCTTTTCGAGGGCTTCGACCGGCAGGGGGTTTCCGAGATCCTCAACCCCGCGCGGCCATCGACAGCCGGCGGGAAGAAGAAGTGGTGGCAGTTCGGAAGGTAGGCCCTGCTTACTTCAAAGGAATCGAGATCTCCGGCCCGATGAGCTGGATTGCCGAGTCCGAGCAGGAGTCGATCCGCTTGAGCACCCGCGTCATGGCCTCGCGCGCGGGTTTCGGCAGCGTGGAGATCTTCACATCGCCGAGCGTGGCCATCACCGCTTCCCTGATCGGCGAGGTCCGCACGCCCATGCGCACGATCTCGTCGTCCGCGGGCTTTTCCGGCTTGGCGAAGAGACCTTCCAGCGCGCTCTTCGGCTCGGGAGAGAGCTTTGCCGATTCCGCATCGACGCCGGCCTTTTCCGCCGCGTGGGCGATCGCCTCGCCGAGCCCGCCGAGCTCATCGACCAGACCGAGTTCGAGTGCGCGCGTGCCGGTGTAAACCCGCCCGCCGGCCATGCCTTCGAGCTCGCCCTTCAGGCGCGGGCCGCGGCCGCTCTCGATCCGCTTCTTGAAGGTGCCGTAAACCGCGAGCATCGAGTCGCGCACCATCTTCGTTTCCTCTTCGGTGTACGGTTTGCTCATCGACATCGCACCGGCACGGGCCCCGCGCTGCGTGGCGTGCGTGGTGATCCCGATCTTCTCCATCGCGCCGCCGAGAACGAGCTTCATGCCGACCACGCCGATCGAGCCGGTGATCGTGC
>CBFGPU010000238.1:0-5406 GCA_965650715.1 uncultured Haloferula sp.
TTGAAGGATAGGCGGTAAGCGCGATTTTCACATAACGAGTTCCCGCTCCGCCCGGTTGAGGAATTGCGAACAGTCCCCATCCGGTCGTTTGCGGGGAAGTCTCCGGGTCGTCACAGAGCATGGCGTAAGAACTCCCACTGCCTTCGGCCTCGTTGGCGCGGGCGTCTGTAACCGAGAGGTTCCAAGCCATCATGGCAGCCACAGTGGCTCCTCCGGTTCGCCGCAAGAACTTTCTGCGTGAGATCCCGTCGGGCTTGATCTTCACCTGATTGCTCGCATGGGATTACGAGTTCGGAGGAGGCACGAGGAAGGAATTCCTCATAACAATGTGCGGTTTGTGATCTACGTCGAGCGAGTAGCCGGATTCATTGGGAGCGGCAAGACATTTCGGAAATTCGTGATAAGGGCTGTTCTCTGCAGGCGGGTATCTCGGGATGTGTGCTAGATGAGAATCTGAAAAGCTCTTGGGAGCGTTCAGATGTAATTCTCCGGTAAAAACCCGCCCCCGCAAAGCAGGGGCGGGCCATGACCCATCATTCCACGCACCCCACCCTCAAGGCAGGATCGTCACGTTCAACCGCGCGAACTTCCTCACGTCCGTCCCCTTCGGGATCGTCACGATGATTGTGTCCGGAGAGGCACCGTTCTCGATCACCGTTACTCCCGTGGACGAACTGCCCGTGGTCGTCCCGATCGTGTAGACGTCCGGGAATGTGCTCAAAGTCGTGCCTACTTCCACCGTCGTCTGCACATCCGCCGTTTCCGACGAATCGGCCCGGTTGAAGGTGAAAACCAGATCAGTACCCGTCACCGTGAAGGCTGGCATCTGGGCCTGCGATGTCCCCGTCGGATCTCCCCCGGTCACATACTCGGCCGCGTTCTCGATCCCGTCGGCATCCGCATCCGCGTTCGGGGCGCCGGTGGTGGCGAAGTTCAGGCCGAAGCCCGCCTGCCAGATCCCGTAGTTGCCCGCGCTGACCAGTTCGATCTCCTTGTTCGCCACGTCGTTGAACAAGGAATAGGTCGCGGGCAGGGTCCCGCCCGTGAGGCTTCCCGTCAGCGAACCGCTGTAGCTTGCGATGACATAGCTGGTCTGGATCGCGCCACCTGCCAGCACCGTGACATCGAGCGTGGACCCCGTGAGGTCGAGGTCCCCGTTGACCGTCAGCCGGTCCGCGTTCACGCCGTCGATTTCGCACTGGTAGGTGCCGGGCATGACCGTGCTACCCGCGGTCAAGGTCCCCGCCGAAGTCCCGGGAGCCAGGAACCCGGCGGCATCCACCGTCAAGGTGCTGCCGAGCGTGCCGGTGCCCCCGATGGTGCAGCCGCTTGAGACCGTGACCGGACCCGCGACCGACCCCGTTACGAAGAGCCGGTCGCCCGTGACCGCTGTCGTGCCAGTGTAGGTATTCGCCCCGCTCAAGGTCAGCGTTCCGAAGCCCGACTGCGTCAGTCCGCCGTCCGCCGCATTGGTGGCAATCGTTACCGTCCCGACGGTCGCTGCCGTCGTCGAGCCACCGCCGTGCAAGGTCACGGTAGGAGCGGCAAGGTATCCGGTCCCGGGATTGGTGATCGTGATGCCGGTGACCGCTCCGCCGCTGACCGTGGCGATCGCGGACGCTCCGGTGCCTCCGCCGCCGGTGATGCGCACGACCGGGGCTCCCAGATATCCGGCACCCGCGGTGGCGACGGGGATACTCGCCACCCCGGCACTCGTATCCGGCCGCTGCAAGGCTTGGCCAATGGTGACCGAAGCACCGTTGTTGTCGATCTTCGCCCCGCCGGGACCCACTGTCACGGCGTCGTGGCCCTGCAGGAAGGTGGCATTGGCAGCGCGTGCCTTCAGGATGCCGCCGTTGAGATAGACGTGGCTGGTTGCCGTGACCGCGGCGTTCGATTTGGCGATGCCGGTGGTTTCCAGCGTGCCGCCGTTCAAGGTGACCGAGCTTATCGCGCTGGCCGTATGGCCGGTCCGGACCCCACCGGTGCCGCCGCCATTGCCCGCGGCGCCCGCGTTGGAGAGGACCACCACCGAGCCGGTGCCGCTCACGTTCAGGTGGCCGTTGCCCGCCTCGCCGATGATCAGCAGTTGCCCGGTCCCGTTCACGGTGAAGGTTCCGCCGCTCACGTCCAGCAGGCCGAAGCCGCTCGCGAAACGACCCACCACGGGGAAGCCGCCGCCGTCGTTCATGGTCACGGCCGCGGTGCCGCTGACCTTCATCACGCCGATTCCGTTGGCGCCGATCTGCACGTTGCGGTTGCCGGTGTTGAGCGTGCCGCCGCTGATGTCGTAGGACCCGTAGGAGTTCAGGTCATCGCCATCCACGAAGCCGCCGATGCGCCAGTCGCCGGAGGTGCCGGTGCCGAGGAAGCCCTGCCGGCTGAGGCTGCCGCCGGTCTGCACGATGGCACCCGCCGCCGTGTTGCCGACATCGCCGTTGCCGCCGAGCCACAACTGGCCGGTGCCGATGCTGGCGCTGTCTTCGATGGTAAGTGTACCCTTGCCCAGGAAGCCGAGCTGCAGGCTGTTGTTGGCCCGCGTGACGGAGTTGTCCGAGAGCGTGAGCGAAGCATTCGATCCCGTGCTTTCGCCGATCCGGATGCTGTCGGCGACGTTCAGCGTCGCGTCGTTGTTCACCTGTACGTACGGCCTGGCATTGTAGCCCGCGAGGCCGTCCGAGAAACCGGTGAAGAGGTTCGCGGCGTTCAGGGTTCCGCCGTTGAGGATCAGGCCCGATTGCAATCCCGTGGTGCCGTTGCCGCGCCCGACTGCCACCCACGAGCCGGTGGAGAGAGTGCCGCTGTCGAGACGCACCACCGCTTCGGTGGTCGTGCGGTCGCCGACGATGAATTCGCCCTGTCCGACGATCCAGTGGGACGAGGCACCGCCGTTGAAGACGACCATGCCGTTGTTCGCCGTGAAGGCGAGGCCCCCGTTGAGCCGGGCGAGGCGGTTGGTCCCGGGATGGGTAAGCGTCAGCGTGCCCGCGCCGCTTTTCACCATGGTGCCGCCCGACGAGTTGAAGGCTCCGGAAATGGTTGCACCCGCGGTATTGGTGACGTTGACGTTGAAGTTGCCCGTGGAGTTCGGTCCGGCGCCGAGCCCGGACGCGCCGAAGCTGTCCGACCCGAAATCGAACTGGAAATCCTTGGCGGAACTGAACGCGCTCGATCCGGCAATGCGCAGCGTGGTGCCCGCACGCGAAGTCACGGTGGATCCGCCGCCCAGGTTCGCGTCGGCCGAGACTTCCAAGGTGCCGCCGCTGAGGAAGGTATTGCCGGTGTAGAGATTCGTGCCGCTGAGAATCAGCGTGCCCCCGCCCGTCTTTGCCAAGCCGGTGGCGGAAGTGTTGTTGATGATCGCGCTGCTGATGGTGGCGGCGTTGGCCGCGTTGTGCTGGTGCACCACCAGGTCCAAGCCGGCGCTGCCTTGGAGATTGCCCCCGCTGATGCTCGCGGTGCCAGCGGTGACCAGAACGCCCCCGCTGGTTAGCGTGAGCGTTTGGCCGGACGGGATCGCAAGGTCCGCGGTGCCGGTGAACTTCACCGTGTTCAAGGTGGCGCTGCCTGCCAGCGGTACGGTCGGGGTCGCGGCCAGGCTGACGTTGTCGGTGGCCGCCCACAGGCTGGAGTCGGTGCCGGTCTGGTAAGCGCTGTAGGCGGTGAAGGTTCCGCCCGGTGCGCTCAACCAGTCGGCGTTGTTCACGGTGCCGAATCCGCCGAGGATGCCGCCGGTCTCCAAGGTGCTCGTGGTGTAACTGGTGCCTGCGGCGATGGTCGCCACGTTGAGGGTGCCGCCCGCCGAGCGCGTGATGGCGCCGAAGTTGACGGCGGTGCTCCCGCCGGCACCGGCGGTGGATGTCAGTCCCGAATGGCCCGCAAGCAGATTCAAGCCGCCGAATGCCTGGGTGTTCGCGGTGGCCGCCTTGCCCGTGACGGCGAGGGTGCCGCCGGACAGGCGTAGGGAAGAGACGCCGTTGATGATGTCGGATGTCGGCGCGGCCGGAGCAGTGATGTTGGCGAAGTTCAGGGTCAGCGTGCCCTGCCGGATGCCGGTCGATCCGGTGTAGGTGGCACCCGTGTTGAGCGTCAGTCCGCCCAGCCCTTCCTTTCGCAGATGGCCCGCCCCGCCGCTTTCGCCGATGGCCGATTGCACCGTCAGGGTGATGCCGTTGAGCGAGTCGAATTTGGCCAGGCTGCCGTTGGCGATGGTGAAGGTGCGCGTGGAGGCGACCGAAGTGTTGGTCCGGGTGATCAGCGTCGAATCGGCATCGAAGGACAAGCTGTTGCCCGTGCCGCCGAAGGAGTTGTCGCCGCCGATGCTTAGGGACGCCCCGCTCTTGAGACGGATGCCGCCGGTGATGGTGTTCGCCGGGGTGCCGATCTCGAGGATGCCGCCGGTGGTGGTGGTGACATCGAAACCCGCGGATCCGGCGAGGATGCCGTTGATGCTGCCGAAGGGGCGCACCGCATCGGTCTCCATGGTGATGACCGGGGTCCCGTTCAGGGTCAGGGATCCGCCCGACCCGCCGGCGATGTTGTACTTCGTGACGTTCCCGATGTAGGGCCGGAACGTGAGTCCTCCCGCGCTAATGGCCGTGGTGAAGGTGACGTTGCCGGGAATGCCCGAATAAGGGATGACGGGATTCGCCCCGAACACGGCGATGTCCGTGACCGAGGTTCCAGTGGGCCAGGTGATATTGGCCGTGCCATTCCAGAAAAGATTGGCATTCGTCCATACGCCGCCGCCATCCATCGGGTTGGGGATCGCGGTGCCATTGGAGTCCCAAGTGAACGTCGCCGCCTTCAAGAGGGCGGACTGGGATACCATGAGGAATCCCAGCAGAGCACAGGAGGGTTTCATGGATTTATTGGAATCTGGTTCCGGTTTGCAACTTAAAACCTGTCGGACATATTTGTCCAATGGTAACCGTTTGCCCTGCAAAGATTCTTGCGCAATCCGCATGACGCCGGATCTCCATTCCGGCGGATAAAATACGCTCTCTTGGCTTGCTAGATCCCGCTCCTCAGAATCTCCAGCGGCGGGTGATTGCACACCCCCCGGCTCAACAGCAGCCCCCCTCCCACCGACATCGAAATGGTCGTAAAAAAAGCCCCGACAAGTATCCCCGCGTCCGGCCACGGATCCGCCTTGAACAGATAGACCGCCAGCGCCGCATTCGCCCCCACCGCGAGCACCACCCCGGTCAGCGCGGAAAGCATCCCCAGCGCGGCATACTCGATCGTCAGGATCGCCTGCACCTGCTTCGCCGAGGCCCCCAGCGTCCGTAGCAGGACGCTTTCCCTTAGCCTGAGGTCCCGCCCGTTGAGCAGTGTCCCGATGAGGATTGGGATGCCCGCCAGGACGGTGAAACCCGCCAGCACCGACACCACCGCCGAGATCTT
>CBFGPU010000239.1:0-5403 GCA_965650715.1 uncultured Haloferula sp.
AGGAAACCCGCCACCTCCGCAACCGGCTCGGCGTCCTCGATGCGGTCTTCTGCTCCACCGGCGGCCCTTTGCTCGAAGCTCTCGCCACCCCCACCTGCGCCGCTGGCTTCATCCCCAGCGCCGTCGATGCCGGGATCGAGTGTCACCGCGCCTTCGAAACCCCCGATGCCGAACTCCGGCACGACCTCCTCTTCTTCGGCCGCGACAAGGGCGAACCCGGCCGCCGCGCCTTCCTCCTCGAGTTGAAGGAGGCCCTTTCCGAACTCCGTGTCGGCTATTACGGCTGCCTCGGCCAACCCGGCATCTTCGGCTGGGAAAAGGAACAGATCATCCGCCGCTCGAAGATGGCGCTCAACCTCTCGCGCCGCACCGATGTCCCGCTCTACTCCTCCTCACGCATCGCCGAGCTGATGGGCAACGGCATCCTGACCCTCACCCCCCGCGGGGCTGGCTTGGAAGGACTTTATGCCGAGGACGAGATCATCTACTTCGATGACGTCTCCGACCTCGCGGAGAAAGTACGATACTTCTCGTTGCAAGCTCCCGCCCGCGAGGCCGTCGCGAGGAAAGGCTGGGAACGCAACCACCGCGACTACAACGGTACCGCGATCGCGAGGTTCATCGTCAACCTCACCCTCCGCGATGCCGCCTGGCGCCAAGCACCCTGGGCCGACCGCGAGGGCACCGTCTACGCTCCACGCTGACCAACCCGCGGCGCAGCTGCCTTGGACTGCGGTTGGTGAGTTGGCTATGCAACTCCGCAGCAGGCTGTCCAAGGCGGCTGCGCCGCTTATCCCCGCGGATGAAACCTCTTGTGCACCGCCTTCAATCTCGCCCCGTCCACATGCGTGTAAATCTGAGTGGTCGAAATATCCGCGTGCCCCAGCAACTCCTGGATCACCCGCAAATTCGCCCCGCCCTCCAACAAATGCGTCGCGAACGAATGCCGTAATAAATGCGGATACACGTTCTGCTCGATCCCCGCCATTGCCGCGCGCTCCTTCACCACCTGCCGCACCCGGTCCGGGGATAGCTTCCCGCCGCGCACGCTCAGGAAAATGTGCGAGCCGCTCCGCTTCTTCACCAGTTCCTTCCGCTCGCCCGCCAGATACCGGTCCAGCATCTCCTCCGCCGTCCGCCCCACCGGCACGATCCGCGTCTTGTTGCCCTTTCCCGTCACCCGGATGAAATGCTCGTCGCGATCCAGATTCTCCAGCCGCGCCGAACACAACTCCGCCAGGCGCAAGCCCGAGGCATAGAACAACTCGAGCATCGCCCGGTCCCTCTTCCCGAGGAACCGCGTCGTGTCGATTGAATCCAACATCCGCGCCACCTCCTCGCCATGCAGCGTCTCCGGCAGCGTCTGCTCCGGCCGCGGCGATAGCAAAGGCTCCGCCGGATCCATCGGCAACTTCCCCCGCGCCGCGAGCCAGCGGAAGAACACCTTCAAATGCACCGTCGCGATCCGCAGCGATGAAGCGGCCAGCCCCGCATCCTTCCGCGCCCCGAGAAATTCCGTCAGATCATCGGTCCCCACATCCCGAAGCCGCAGTCGCTTGCCCTCCAGCCATCCCGCCAAGGCATCCAGCGTCTGCCGCACCGAAAGCTGGTACGCCGCCGACAGCCCGCGCTCCGTCGCGAGATAGAGGATGAACGCGTCCGTCTCCTGCTCCACCCCCCGAGTCTTCCCTCCCTAGCCCCGGAAGGCGAGCTTTCCCGACCGGGCGCGCGGGCATCCCCGCCCGAAACCCGTGAAAGTCCGCATCGGCGCGCCACGTTTCTAGTCCGCCTCGTGTTCTCTTTCCGCGCCATTCTCCTGCTCCTCGCCAGCGCCCTGCCGGGTGCCGCCGATCCATTTGCCGACAAGGCGACTCCTTTGCTCTCAAAGTACTGCTACGATTGCCACGGCGCGAAGAAACAGAAGGGCGGGATCGAGGTCCACCAGATCACCTCGACCGAGGCCGCCTTCCGCCACCACCGCTTCCTCGAAAACATCGCCAGGCAGGTCGAGGACGGCGAGATGCCGCCGGACGACGAGGATGTCCTTCCGACTGACGCCGAGCGCGCCGCGCTGGTCGATGAAATCCGCTCCGTGCTCGCGAAACTGGAGACCGGCAATTTCCCCCGCAACCCGGGCCGCACCACCGTGCGCCGCCTGAACCGGAACGAATACAACAACACCGTCCGCGATCTCTTCGGCATCGACTTCCAGCCGGGCAAGGATTTCCCCTCCGACGGCGCGGGCGGGGAGGGCTTCGACAATGTCGGCGATGCCCTCTTCGTCCAGCCCTCGCTGATGGAGAAGTATCTCGCCGCGTCCAAGCGGATCGTCACCGCGATCTACGAGGACCCGAAGGAGCGCGAGCGCGTGATCCTCGCGAAGCCGAACGACAAGGTGTCCGCGGAGCAAGCCGCGCGCACCGTCCTGTTCACTCACGCCTCGCTCGCCTTCCGCCGCCGCGTGACCGACGAGGATCTCGCGCCCCTCCTCGCCGCCTTCGGTAAGAAGCTGGCCGCCGGTGAATCTTACGAGGACTCGCTTCGCACCCCGCTGCAGTCGTTGCTGCTGCATCCCTCCTTCCTCTTCCGCATGGAAGACGACCAGCCCGGGAAGACCGAGTGGAAGGTCAACGATTTCGAACTCGCCACGAGACTCTCGTACTTCCTCTGGGCCTCCTTGCCGGACAAAAGGCTGTTAAAACTCGCCGACGAAGGAAAGCTCTCCGAGCCATCCACGCTCCGCGCCGAAACCTTGCGGATGCTTGCCGACAAAAGATCGGAAACCCTCGCCCGCCACTTCGCAGGCCAATGGCTCGGCTTCGAGGACCTCCGCGAGAACGCCGAACCCGATCCCGTACGCTACCCCACTTTCACACACTCCCTCCGCGTCGCCATGTACCGCGAGTCGGTCGAGTTCTTCAATTACCTCATCCAGGCCAACCGCCCCGCCACCGACCTGATCCACGCCGACTACACCTTCGCCAACGCCGAACTCGCGAAGCACTACGGCATCCCCGGCGTCACCGGCACACAGATGCAGAAGGTCTCGCTCACCGATCCGAACCGCGGCGGCGTGATCGGCCAGGCATCCATCCTCACCGCCACCTCCCTGCCGCTGCGCACCAGCCCGGTGAAGCGCGGCAAGTGGATCCTCGACACCCTCCTCGGCACTCCGCCGCCGCCACCGCCACCCGATGCCGGCGTGCTCCCCGGCGACGACAAGTCGCCCGAGGGCCTGTCCTTCCGCGAGACCCTCGAAATCCACCGCAAGAAGGCAAGCTGCGCCGGCTGCCACGCGAAGATCGACCCGCTCGGCTTCGGCCTCGAGAACTTCGACGCCATCGGCCGCTGGCGCAGCGTCGATGCCAATGGCGAGCTGATCGATTCCAAGGCCGTCCTCCCCGGCGACATCAGTTTCTCTAGCCCCGCCGAGTTGAAGAAGCTCCTCCAAGGCTCCGACGAGCTTTTCCTGCGCAACCTCGCCCGGAAGATGCTCGCCTACTCTCTCGGCCGTCCTCTAGAGTATTACGACGAGCCGGTGGTGAGCGATCTGGTCGGCAAGCTCCGTAAGAACGATCTGAAGATGCAGTCGCTGGTCCTTTCCATTGTCGAATCCCACCCCTTCCAGAACCGCAGCGCGAAAAGGTAAGTCACATCACCACCATGGCCAACATCCAATCCCAGAAGTGGCTGATGCCGCGCCGCAGTTTCCTTCGCGGTGCCGGTGCCACCCTCGCGCTGCCCTTCCTCGATGCCATGCGGCCGCTCATGGCGGCGGGTTCATCGGCGTCGCTGCCGGTGCGGATCGCGCTGCTCTACATGCCGAACGGCGTGCGCGCCGACCGCTGGACGCCGGAGGGTAAGGGCCGCGGCTTCAAGCTCTCGCCGATCCTCTCGCCGCTGGAGAAGCACAAGCAGGAGCTGCTCATCCTCACCGGCCTGCAGAACAAGGCTTCCTTCACCGGCGACGGCCATTACGTGAAGACCGGCGGCTGGCTGACCGGCACGACGATCACGAAGACGACCGGCTCGGACATCGCTGCGGGCGGGATCTCGATGGACCAGATAGCGGCGCAGCATCTCGGCAAGAACACCAAGCTGCCCTCGCTGGAACTCGGCACGGAGCCGGTTGCCACCGGCATCGATACGAACGTCAACTACACGCGCCTCTACGCCTCGCACATTTCCTGGAAGACCTCCACCGTTCCCCTCCCCTGCGAGATCAACCCCCGCGTCGCCTTCGACCGTCTCTTCCGCGGTCGCTCGAAGGGCGGCGAGAAGCAGGCCGCCGATGACAAATCGGTGCTCGATCTGGTCAGCACCGATGCCAAGCGCCTGCAAGCGAAGCTCGGCCAGGCGGACAAGAACAAGCTGGAGCAGTACCTCGAATCGATCCGCGAGGTGGAGCGCCGCATCGAGGCGGAAGCCGCGACGCTCGGCGCGGGCGAAAACCTGCCCCCAGATCTGCTCAAGCGCCTCGACGAGCTCGACAAGCGGATCTCGAAGTCCATGGGCAAGGCTTCGCGCGAGGAAGAATTGAACTCGCGCCCGCGCTTCGACCACGGCGAGCACTGCCGGATCATGATGGACCTGATGGTGCTGGCCTTCTGGTCGGACTCCACGCGCGTGTCCTCCTTCATGTTCGGCAACGACGTGACCGGCCGGAACTTCTCCTTCCTCGAAGGCGTGAACGGCGGCCACCACGACCTCTCCCACCACAGCAACGATCCGAAGAAGCTCGACCAGTACGAGAAGATCAACCGTTGGCACGTCGAGCAATACGGCTACATGCTCGACCGCATGAAGGAGATCAAGGAAGGCGAGGGCAACCTGCTCGACCGCTCGATGGTCGCCTTCGGCTCGCCGATCCGCGACGGCAACGCGCACGACCCGAAGAACGTTCCCATCGTGATCGCGGGTGGATCGAAGGCCGGGCTGAACAACGGCAGCCACGAGGTTTACGATGAAGGAACGCCGCTCTGCTCGCTCTGGCTCGGCATGCTCGACAAGGCGGGAGTGAAGACGAAGGAGCTGGGAGACGCGAGTGCGGCGCTGCGGGGATTGGGGTGAGGCTCATCAGGACACTTTCCCCCATGGAAGCCGCAGGCCCTTGGGACTGCTGGGCCGCTGTAATCGGTTCAGGCTTTACAGGATGCTCCACGTGTTGTCTTCCCCCAGACAATTCCATCACCCGCCGGCTTTCTCTCGGCATGCCGAAGGTCCTCTTCTTCCTCGGAATCGCAATGCTGGGTCTATGTGCGGCGTCCTTGCGGGCGGACGAGCCTTTGGTGTTCGATCTGAAATACGTCAAGGCCGCGGAGTTGATCCGCACATTGACCGAAATGGCCAAACACTCGGGCGTCTCGCTCGAGTTCACGACGGAAGGCAATCGGCTTGGCATCC
>CBFGPU010000240.1:0-5396 GCA_965650715.1 uncultured Haloferula sp.
GCCATCGGCACCGCTGACGACGAATACGACGCCCGATCCGAAGAGGCCACTGGACCGGTAGCCTGGATCGGAGATGGCGAGATCGGCCGTGCCGTCGCCATCGATGTCACCGACGGCGGCGAAGTTCGTGCCGAGCTGCTGGTTATCGACCTCCGGGAGGAGGGTGAATGCCAATTCCGCCGCGTGCAGCGGAAGGCAGGAACCGGCGGCCAGAAGGAGGGCCTTCAGCCGCCGGGGACAAGTCAGGGGTGTTTTCATGTAGGGTGTGGGTGTGCATGGCGACCCTACAGTTTGACCCAAAAAACCTAACAAATGTCAATATTCCGTCTAACGATTCGCATTTATTAAATATTTAGTAAAATCAACATTAGGCCCTCATCCGTGAAGGACGGGCCGCCCGGAAAAGGCACGGGATTTTCATCGCCTCCAAGGCTCAATCGCGTGCGAGGAACTTCCGCGACTGCTCGACGTATTTCTCCGCCCACACCTTCACCTTCGACTGCTCGTCGGGCGATAGCGTCCGCACGACCTTCGCCGGCGAGCCGATCACCAGCGAGCCGGGCGGGATGATCGTGCCGCCGGTCACCAGCGCGCCCGCGCCGATGATCGAGCGTTCACCGATCACCGTGCCGTCGAGCACGATCGCGCCCATGCCGACCAGCACCTCGTCCTTGACGGTGCAGGCGTGGAGGATGGCCGAGTGTCCCACCGTGACCAGTTCGCCGAGGATCGTCGGGAGATCGTCGGAAACGTGGATCACCGCGTTGTCCTGCACGTTCGAACGCGGGCCGATCACGATTTCATTGATGTCGCCCCGTACCGTGGCGTTGTACCAGATGCTGCTTTGCTCGCCCAAGGTCACGCGGCCGATCACATCCCCGCTCGCTGCGACAAAGGCGGAGGGGGCGATGTCCGGGGCGTGTCCTTCATAGCGCTCGATGGCCATGCCCGGAGCTTGGGTCGAGTCCGTCCGGCTGTCAGGTGCGAATGTGGTTTCCGGGCCTGCCGGGGCGGCTTTTCAAGGCCGGACGGCGGCGACGATTCACTGGACAGGCTCACGAATCGCGCGGAGAAGTGCTCCGTCGGCAATCACTCGCCCTTCTCAAGGTCCTCCTTGACGAAGGGGCAGGGGGCGTTTGGTTTCCGCCCTCCCGCACATCATGCAATCCTGCCTCATTGTCATCGGCCTCTTCATCCTCGCGCTCGGGCTCCGCTCGGCGCGGAAGGCGCTGGTGCGCAAGGCGGGGGCGGTGGTATTCCTGGGCGCGAGCTTCATGGCGCTCTTCTACCTGACGGACTGCGTCTGGTGGGGGATTGCCGGCGTGGCGGTCTGGTTCTTCCTTCCGTGGATCGAGCTGCTCACCCGCATCCGGCGGATGCGCCTGCCGATGGAGAACCGCCTCCGGCAGCGCGAGGTCCCCGACCCGGCCTTTTTTCCGAATGCCGTGGAGGCCGCCGCCGCGATGGAGGAGGCCGGCTTCGAGCACGTGGACGACTGCGGCTGGGAGTGGGGTGGCATGAAGCAGTTCTTCCGTCTCTTCTGGCATCCGGAAGAGCGGGCGGTCAGCGCGGTCTGCCTGTGCGAACAGGGCGATGTCGCCTTCGCCTTCATCTCGATCACCTCCCGCGACCAGGCGGGCCGGATCCTGCGCACCACGAATTTCCCCTTCTCGCCCACGCTCAAGTGTCCGGGCAACATGCGCTGGAACCACGTCCCCTGCGAGCGCAACTGCTTCCATCAGATCCTCCAGGACCATCACGAGTTCCTGCGCCGGATGAACGTCGGGGCCGATAACCTGCGGATGCCCGACCCCGACGAGATCGAGGATTCGATCGAGATCGAGATGAAAACCCAGATCCGCCACAACCTGAAAGCGGGCATCATCCGCGAGACCGGGGACGGCCATTTCGAGTACTCATTCCGCGGCTTGCTCTTCCTCTGGGGCCAGTTCGTGAAGGACATGGTCCGCCTTTGCTGAAGCGCGGCATTTACAGCGACCCGGAGTCGTGGTCTGATAGAGATGGTGAAAATCCATCCGCCACTTGGTGATGCCCGGTCCGGCCTCGCGGGAACCTTGGCGGCTGTCGTGATCTTCGCCGGGACCTTGTGGCTGATGACCGGGCCGGCGGATGCGACCGGCAGGATCGCCGCGGGCGCGGCCGTGCTTCTTGCCGCGGGCTATCTGATAGGATCGCGGGGCCGTGCGGCACCGGCTCCGGCGCTGACCCTGGCGCCAGGCGAGGATGGGTCCGCCGCGGCCCGTCTCGTCGAGATCAACCGCGACCTGGAAGCAAAGCTCAAGGAGGGCCGCGAGTCCCACCGCAAGCTGGAGCACTACTTCGAGATGCTCATGGCGAATGTCCCGGCCAATATCTACTTCAAGGACACCGAGTCGCGCTTCCTGCGCGTGAACCAGAGCATGGCCGCCTGGGTGGGCCGCGGCCACCCGGAGGACCTGGTGGGCAAGACCGACCACGACCTCTTCGGGCCCGAGCATGCGGACGAAGCGCGGGCGGTCGAGATCGAGATCGTGAAAACCGGAGCCTCGATCACCGGCCTGGTGGAGCGGGAGATTTTTCCCGATGGCAAGACCGGCTGGGTGCTGACGAACAAGATGCCCTTCCGCGACCACGAGGGCCACATCATCGGCACCTTCGGGATGTCGAGCGACGTGAGCGAACTCGTCGAGACCCAGCATATCCTCGAACGCGAGCGGAACATGCTGCGCTCGCTGATCGACGGCTTCCCCGACAAGATCTTCGCCCGCGATCTCCAGCGCCGCTACCTGGTGGTGAACAAGGCGATGGCCGAGTGGGTCGGCGCGAAATCGCCCGAAGACATGCTCGGCAAGACGCCCGCCGACTACTTCCCGGAAGTCGTGGTCCGCACCGGCAAGGAAGAGGATCTTCGGATGATCGAAACCGGAGATCCCGTGCTCAACCGCGAGTGGCACCTGGAACTCCGCAAGGGCGACCTCCACTACTTCGTGACGACGAAGGTCCTGCTGCGCGACGCCGACGGCAAGCCGTGGGGCATCATCGGCATGGATCGCGACGTGACCGAGCAGCGCCGTGCCCAGGAGAAGGCGATCCAGGCCGAGCAGCGGATGCAGGAGATGATCGATAACAGCCCTGCGGTGATCTCGATGAAGGACCTCAAGGGCCGCTACCTCATGGTGAACCGGGGCTTCGAGGATCTCTTCGGGCTCGAACGCAAGGACGTGCTCGGCTTCACCGATCACCAGCTCATGGCGGACAAGGCGGCGGCGGACAAGTTCCGCAAGCACGACCTGCTCGTCGCCGAACGCGGCGAGGCCCTCCAGATGGACGAGGAGCTGTACGTGGACAACGAGCCGCGGACCTATGTCTCGGTGAAATTCCCGCTGCGCGACCTGCGCGGCGAACTGAAGGCGATCGGCACCATCTCGACCGATATCACCGACCGCAAGGCGGCGGAGCAATCGATGCACCGGCTCAACGACGACCTCATCCGCGCCAACGAGGACCTCCGCCGGGCACAGGAGCAATTGATCCAGGCGGAGAAGATGGAGTCGGTCGGCCGTCTTGCCGCCGGTGTCGCCCACGAGGTGAAGAACCCGCTGGCCATGATCGGCATGGGCATCGAGCTCCTTGCCCGCCGTGTCCCCGAGGATGACATCCAGGGTTTGGAGACCATCGAGCGGATGAAGCGCGGAATCGACCGGGCGAAGAAGATCGTCAGGGGCCTGGTGGACTATTCCTCCGCCCGCCAGCTTTCCGTCGAGCCCAAGGACATTGTCGAGGTGATTGGGGATGCCCTCGCCCTGGTCGAGTATCCGCTGCGCCAGGCCCGCGTGAAGCTGGTGAAGGAACTGGAGCCGGACCTCCCTCATGTCAGCGTGGATTCCACCAAGATGGAGCAGGTCCTGGTGAATCTCATGATCAATGCCATGCACGCCATGCCGGACGGCGGCACCCTCGTGGTCCGCGCCTACAGCAGCATCCTCAGCGGGGTAAAGCGGGACGAAGGTGCCCGGACCACCGGCCACCTCCGGGAGGGCGACCGCATCGTCCGCATCGAGATCGACGACACCGGCACGGGCATCGACGAGGCGAACATGTCGAAGCTCTTCGATCCCTTTTTCACCACCAAGCCCACCGGTACCGGTACCGGCCTCGGCCTCGCCGTCTGCCGCAAGATTGTCGATCTCCACAACGGCGTCCTCGAACTCGAGAACCGCCCGGAAGGAGGCGTGCGCGCCTCGATCACCCTGAAGGCCTAAACCTCAAGGAGCGCCGGCGTTCCGCCGGTGACCTCCGCAGGGCCCCCGGGCACCCCTCAACCTCCGGAATACCTGGCGCTCTCGCTGTCTTGGCGGTTCCCACCTCTTCCTCCCCCGGAAAACCGTGTCACGTCTCCGTCCTTTCTTGCGCATTGCAGCGTATGGGAATAGTAATGGCATTATGGATACCACCCGGATTCTCATTATCGACGACGAGCCGGACTTCACCGCCCTCCTCAAGGCCAATCTCGAAGAGGTGGGGAATTTCGAGGTGATGGAAGTCAACGACTCTTCCCAGGCCCTCAAGGCCGCCCGCGAGTTCATGCCCGAACTCTGCGTGATCGATGTCGTCATGCCCGGCCTTGATGGCGGTGATGTCGTCGCCCAGCTCCGCGCCGATCCGGAACTCAAGGACGTCGCCGTCCTGATGCTCACCGCCTTGGTGGAGGAGAACCCGGACACGCCCGACGGCGAAACCCAGACCGGCGGCCTGCCCTTCGTCAGCAAGACCTCGGAATTCGGCACCATCCTCAGTTGTATCGAAAAGCACATCGAAGAGGTCCGCGACCGCCCCGTGGCGGAAGAAGTATCGTCCCGCTCCGCCGAAGTCTGGGATCTCGGCTGAAGCTCTCCCGCCTCGCGTCGAGATGGTCTTGAGCCCCGAAAGGGCGGCAGGGAGGCCCGAGCAACCCTTCGCGATGGCCACCGTTCGTTGCAGCGCAGGATTAGCCGCGATGGGTCAGGACTCAAACTCTCCGGGCTGCAAGCGGCTGCTGTAAAGTGAACCGAGTGACGGCTCACACAAGCGCGCCTGAAACTCCAGACTGCTACGCATCCTCGACTCTCCGTCTGAAACAATGCGCGATTTCATAGGGTGCGCGGAGTGGTCTAACATCAAAGATGAGCCACGCCGTGGCCTGGCACCTTGTTAGCCCCGATTGTTCATGTGGCGAACGTTAGAGTGGATGCACCGGCGCGGGCGAGTCTGAATTCAACTAAGGACGTTATCGCCGGTTGCATCTCACGGCTTGTTAGGCTCTTCAATTCTTTCGGAAGGCACCGTCCCGCCATTGCATTGTTCGTACGGACTTCCCGAAATCGTAGGCCTTGCTACCGCTATCTGCACGGCTCACT
>CBFGPU010000241.1:0-5394 GCA_965650715.1 uncultured Haloferula sp.
TCACATGGAACATCTCCCCTGCGCCTTCACAATCGCTCGCCGTGATGATCGGGGTGTGGACATAATAGAAGCCGCGCTCCGCGAAGAAGCGGTGCACCGCATGGCTCATCCGGCTCCGCACGCGGAACATCGCGCCGTAGAGATTCGTCCGCGGCCGCAGGTGTGCTATGCTGCGCAGGAATTCGGGCGAGTGTCCCTTCTTCTGCAGCGGGAAGTCATCCGGCGCTCCGCCCAACAAGCGTACGGAAGTCGCCTGCACCTCCCATGCCTGGCCACCACCCTGCGAAGGCACCAGCTTGCCCTCCACCGCCACCGAGGCTCCGGTGCTCATCTTCGCCAGATCCTCCGAACCCGGAATCCCCGCATCGGCGATCACCTGCAGGTTCCCCATGCACGACCCGTCGTTCAACTCGATGAACGAAAACGCCTTTGAATCCCGCCGCGTCCGTACCCACCCCGCCGCTTGGATCGACTCGGCGGGACCGGCGGAAGCAAGCAAATCGCGGATGAAGCTGCGCATGGGCATGATCTAGCCAGCGCCCCGCGGGTGCGCAAGGGGAGACACCGGACAAGGGCGCGTCCCTAAACCCTACCCATGATCACCAGCGCCAGCCACGGCGCGAAATTGAAGACGAGCACGAGCACCTTGTAGATCGAGAGATACTGATAGTAGTTCTTCAGCAGTTCCGTCTCGGGCAGGTGAAACAGCCGTCCGTGCAGACGGGCGATCCAGCGGCCCGCTGCCAGGATCGCGACGGTCGAAGCGAGCAGCAACCCGAAATTGACGACCGTGCACCAGCCGAAGAACTCGCGTAGTTGTTCCAACGTCATCACACTTTCTTCCTCTTGGCACGATACATGACAGTCCCGGAACGGCAAACGCTTCTCGCTGCCCGGATCGTCCGCTTGTCTTTCAGGAATGGCTGCCCGGCCGGTGGGGATTTTCGAAGACCTCTTCCACCTTCAAGCCAAACTCCACGGAAAGACGGTAGGCGAGGTCCAGTGATGGGTCGTGCTTGCCCGTCTCCAGCGCGATGATCGCCTGACGGGAAACCCCCACTCTCTTTCCCAGTTCATCCTGCGTCCATTTCCGCTCGGCACGCAGTTGCTTTAGCATGTTGTTCATCAGTGGGAGGTCCGAATGAAGGGAGTGACGAGTCCGAAGGCGGCACAGAAAAGAGGAAACACCATCGCCGCGGAGACATGCGGTGCCGCAGCGTAGAGTTCCATGAAGCCCCATGCGGAGGATAGCGCCAGGGTGATCCCCGCCGCCACGATGAAACGCTTCGCTGCGAGGGCGCGGATGAATTCATCGCTCTCCCGCATCCACGCGAGTATCGAGCAAATCTGCCCGATGATAGGCGCGGCAACGATCAGAGCGAAGAACCAGGTGGCGGGCGGCCTCATGTCATCGAAGGCCCCGGTGATCGCTGCGACATTCACCGCTACGTAACCGCCCATGAAATAGGCAGTGCGGATTCCATGTCTGCGGGACGGACTGGAGGAAGTGCTTGCGAGTGTTGTCATGGTTTCAATCGGATGTAAGGCAAACCTGACACAAACCGATGTAACGTCAACCTTACATTTTGAAAAACGAGAACGGCAGCGGAAAACCGCTGCCGCCCCTTGCTCCAGCAGTACTATTGCAGCGTCACCCTCACCCGCCCCATCCGCTTTCCTTCCGGCGCCACTGTGCCGCTATCCGTGATCAGGTGCTCCCGTCGCCCTTCGACCGGCAGCGCGATGTTCGAATTCGCGCTCCCGCTCCACCCGGCCACCCCCTGCTGCTCCGCAATCACCGTCCACTCTCCGAGCTCATCCGAGACCTCCACCTGATACAGCACATCGCTCGGCAGGAACTCCGGCAACGTGAAGCGCAAACGCAAGCGGTTCACTCCCGCAACCGGCACCACCTCCGGCGTCACCCGTGCCAGCATCATGTCCTCCGCGCCTTCACGCGGTTCCGTTCCGAAGGCATACTCGATCGCGTTCGCCAGGCCGTCCCCATCCGGGTCCGCATCCGGCCCTACGATCGCCGGATTTCCGATCTCCTGCTCGGTGAAGTGATCGGATACCCACTGGTTGTATCCACCCTCCGGCATCCACGAAACCGCATCCACCCAGGCCGCGTCCGAACCGCTGCTGCCGCTGCCATCCTTCACGTAGCGCCAGCGCAGCACGTGCTGGCCGGGATCCACGGCATACGACTTCAGCACCCAATCGACATTCCCGCTGATGCGCCCGGCCTTCAGCACGCCGTCAATGTAGAACTCCAGGTAATCCCCGGCCTGCGACGACACCTTCCATGCAAACGCGATTTCGCCCGGGCCGTTCACCGTCGTCTCCATCCAGCTCTGCTGGCTGTTCGCGATCGGCGAGCTCTGCGCGGCATCCTCGCCGTCCAGGCTGGTGACGACCTGGCCCATCCAGACGCCATTCCCACCGGTCGTGAAGACCAGCGGGCTATCCAGTGCCACCGGCAGGCTCACGCCGAAGTTCGCCGTGATGTTTTTGTCCGCGGTGATCGCGAATTCCAACGGGTTCGCCGTGCCGCTCGCCCCGCCGGTCCAGCCGGTGAAGATCAGCCCGGCGTTCGGCGTGGCACTCAGCGTGACCTGCGTGCCGCGGTCGTACTTCGGCAGATTCGGCGACTTCGCCACCGAGCCGAAGTTCGCATTCACCGTCAGGAAGTACTTCGCGGAGTTGATGTCGTTGGGGATCGTGCCGTCCGCGAATTCCACCGCATTGGTCACGCCGTCGCCATCGGGATCCGCGCTGCCGTTATGCGTGGAGATGGAGGGGAAGTAAGTCCGCTCCCACGCATCGAGCAGGCCGTCCGCATCCTCGTCTTCCGTCCCGGAATTCTGACCGGCGATGTTCACCACCACGGCAGCCGGCGAGCCGCCGCTGTTCACGATCCGCAGGTAGTAAGTCTGCGCGGGCTGCCACGGCCAGTTGGTCGGAGCCAGCGCCTGGTTCAAGGTGCTGTTCGCGCTGCTGCTGTTCGAGTGCTGCGTGCCGCTTATGCCGGGAAGGGTCCCCTGCTCCACCCGGATCTGCACCGTGGACGGATGCGTCGAGGTCCACTTGAGCCGCGTGGCTTCCGCCGGTGCCACGATCTTGTAGAGCACGTTGCCTCCCGCCGGGATGCTGGTGTCTATCACGCCGTTATAGAAGCTCACCGGCGTCGCCGCGGGCGCGCTGCCGCTCGTGCTGCTGGTCACGCTGAAGGTCGCATCCGTATTCGCACGGAAGCCCGCATAGTAGGTATGCCCGGGACGCAGCGGCGGGGTGTTGAAACCGTACACCGCCGGATTGTCATGGCCGTTACCCTCGTAAGGCCCTTGGTTCTTGTTGTCCGCGGACCACGATTCGATGTTGCTCGTGGCCGATCCCGGCACGCTGTTCTGGCCGGAAGGCACCGTATCGCGAACCCACATCACCACGTCGCCCACCTGCTGGGTGAAACCGAGATTCCACGTCGCCGGGGCATCCACCGGCACGGTGAAACGGTAGTAGCGCCAGTCGCGGCCCACCAGGGTCTGGTTGTTCACGCTGGAACTGGCAAGATCGAGATCAGTGACATTGCCGGTCGAGGCGATCAGGCGGTAGCGGGCATTGCTGCCGCCGCTGGCCTTCACGCCCAGATACCAGCGGCCCGGACGCAGCGTGCGCTCGGTGCGGCCGTCGAAGGGCACCCAGTTGCCGTATTCGGAGCCGCTGTCTTCCATCTTGCGATGCACCAGCGAGTCGCCGCTCGATGCCCCGCCGTTGCTATCGTGGTCGGTGGTCGGCACGCCGTCTTCGCGAATATAGACGTTCGGGTTGCCGCTGATCGCTTTCAGCTCGGTGCGGAGCAGGCCCGAGTTGTTAGAAGGCACGTCGATGGCATAAATGTGCCAATCGTCCTGCCCGATATCCACGCCGCGGTCACCCGGCAGCGGGTTGCCCGCGCTGTCGTTGCCGCTGTCGCCGAAGCTGAAGTTGTGTCCGGCGGCCATCTGCCATGCCGGACGTTCCAGCACGACCGGCTGGCTGGTGATGGTGTAGTTCGTCAATCCGCTGGCAGTCACTTCGATGAACCAGGTCTCCCCGAAGGTGAGGAAGGGCGGCACGATCAGACCGGTGTTGCCGGTGATACTCACGCCTTCGCCCGGGTTGCCCCACTGCTTGTAGATCCGCAGCGTGGTGTCGCCCTGCGCGTGATTCACCTTCACGATCCAGCCGAGCACCGGTTGTCCGGAGAGCGTGGTCGGCACCGCGACTTCGTAGAATTGCTTCTGCGCGTCGGCGAGTTGCTTGGTGTCGGAATGCGAGAAGCCGTTGCCGTTTTGGCTGGAAGCGAAGTTCAGCACGCCGCGCGGCTTCGCCACGATCACGAGATCCGCCGTGGCATCGGGATAGACGCTCGAAAGATCGTCCGCCCGTAGCGTCAGGCTGTAGGTGCCCGCCGGAGGATTCGGCACCGTGATCAGCGAATCGGCCAGCACGCGCGCCATCCCGCCCGCGGGCGTGGTGGACTGCCCGCCACCGGTGGCGAACTCGTTCACAGACTGGTCGGGATACGGCAGGCGGCTGCCCGAGATCAGCGCCATCCGCGGATTGCCAGTGCGATTGTTGAGCTGGACTTCCAAGCTCACCACGCCCTCCGGCACGGTGAACTGGTAGCCCTTCACCTGCGCTCCCGCGAGGCTCACCGCCTGCGTGATCGGTGTCAGGCTCGCTGCCCCGAAGTTCGTGATCGCTGGCGATCCGTTGCTCGCGAGAGTGCCGCTGCTGGTGCCGGTGCCGATGACGTTGCTCGGAGGGTTCACGCCTTCCGAGACCACCGCGAGGTAGTAGTCGCCCGCGAGGATCTGGTTCTGGTTGTTCGCGGGCAGGAGGAGGTAGCGCTCCGCTCCCGCCTTCTGCACCTTCGTCTGGCGGGTGCTGTCGTCCTGCAGGTCCCCGCCCGTGGTGGCGGCGAAGTCCGGGATGAATCCTCTGCGCGCCGCCACCAGCGTTTCGCCGGAAACGGGCGCATAGGTGAATTCCCAGCTCGGCGAGTTCTCCGGCACGGTCACCTTGAAGTAGGCCGCCTCGCGAGGCGTCAGGTTGGAAATCGCCGTGCTGCTGCCGCTGGCGAAGCCGAGCGTGCCGATCGGGATCACCTGGCCGTCGCCGATGAACCGGCTCTCGATGGTGTAGGAGCTGGGCTGTCCCGAAAGTCCGCTGATGGGATCCGCGCCGTCGTTATAGACCCCGATGAAATAGGTCCCCGCCTCCAGCGGCCGGCCCATCGCCGCCACGATCCGGTCGTTCACCGTGTGGCGATTCGAATTCGTGGTGTCATAGCTCCGCCCGGTCCAATCGGTGCCGCCGCCCCACTGGTTGCCGCTCGGCCAGGTCGTGGAC
>CBFGPU010000242.1:0-5369 GCA_965650715.1 uncultured Haloferula sp.
TGGCATGGCACAGCACGTCCGCATCGGAATGTCCGTCGAGGCCGTGCGTGTGGACGATCTCGACACCGCCGAGGATCAAGGGGCGACCTTCCTTGAAACGATGAACGTCGTAGCCGAAACCGATCATAGGGAGAAATCTTCAATCACCAATCTTCCAATCATCAATTGAAATGCGCTTCGCGGCCTTAGAGGATTTCCTCGACCGGGATGAGTCCGTTGGTGGCGACGATGGACCAGGCGTCGGCATCCTTGGCGGGTTCGAGTGTCACCTTTCCGCCCGCGGCTTCGACGAGCAATTTCCCTGCGGCGATGTCCCAGAGCGAGATGCGGGACTCGATGTAGCCGTCGAGACGGCCGCTGGCGATGTAGGCGAGGCCGAGGGCCGCGCTCCCCATCATCCGCATCTTGCGGGCCTTGAGGGAAGCCTTGCGAAAGCGTTCGAGACCGGTCTTGAGGGCCTCCTCGTCCTTGCCGCAACCGACGAAGAGCGCGCACTCGGAGAGGTTCGCGCGACCGCTGACCTTGATCGGCTTGCCATCGAGCATCGGCACCCCGCCCCTTTCCACGGTCCATGTTTCGCCGATGATCGGATCGTGGATTACGCCGACGACCACTTCGCCGGCGACGCGCAGGGCGATCGAGACGCAGAAGTGCGGGATGCCGTAATAGAAGTTCACCGTGCCATCGATCGGATCGACGATCCACTGGCGGTCGCTGTCCTGGTTTCCGCCGAGTCCTTCCTCGCCGTAGAGGGCATCGCCCGGTCGGGCTCCGAGGAGGATGTCCTCGATCAGTTTCTGCGACTCCTTGTCGAGCGCGAGCTTGATGTCGTGGTGGGAGGCTTCATCGACGGCGGCTTCCAAGCCGAAGTTGGCCTTCAGCAATTTGCCCGCTTCCTTCGCGGCGTGGACGGTGAGTTCGAGGTCGGTCACGGGCGGGAGACTAAGTTCCACGTAAGAAGTGCCAAGTTCCAAGAAAGGCAGGAATCGCCGGGAGGTTCTTCCCAAGAGGGCTGTTTTTGGCAGTTGGCACTTCTTACTTGGAACTTCTCTCCGCCGCGATGCGCTCGATTTCCCGCACGATCCGCGGGGCGAGATGGTGCTTCTCATCCTCCGGCAGTGCTTCGACATGTTGCGGGAAGACAAGCAGGACTTCGTTGCGGTCCGAATCGAAACCGATCCCTGGCTTCGACACGTCGTTCGCGATGACCAGATCGCAGCCTTTCCGCCTCAGCTTTTCCTTGGCGTTCGTCTCCAGATCCTGGGTTTCGGCCGCAAAGCCTGCGAGGGTTCCTGTAAATCCGAACTCACCGCGCACCGCACCGAGGATGTCGGGGGTTCGCACCAGTTCCAAGGCGAGCACCTCGTCGGTTTTCTTGATCTTTTGTCCGGCGACCACCGCGGGACGGTAGTCGGCGACCGCCGCAGCAAACACCGCTGCGTCCATGCGTCCGATGTGGCGTTCCACCGCCTCGTACATCTCCAAGGCGGATTCCACCGGGAGGAAGTCCACGCCGTCGGGCACATTGAGAGACGTCGGTCCCGATACCAGCAGCACGGCGTGTCCGGCCCGTGCGAAGGCATCGGCCATCGCATAGCCCATCTTGCCCGAGGACCGGTTGGTCAGGTAGCGAACCGGATCAAGGGCCTCGCGGGTCGGGCCGGCGGTGACGAGGACACGCATGGAAGGATTCAAACTCTAGATTCTAAACTCCAAGTCTCAAGCTTTCAGCTTCCCGGTATCCCCGGGGCTCCGCTGGTCACTTCTTTTCGGGCTGTTCGGCGGGAACGGGGGCCTCCGGGGTGGAGACCTCTTTCGGCTTCTTCAGCTCTTCGAGTTCCTTTTTGGCGTCGGTCGCTTGCTTGTCGTCCAGCTTGCTGGTGAGGTCGCCGAGCAGGGTCTTCGCTTCGGTATCGCCGCGTTCGACGGCCAGCGATGCCAAGGCCCACGCTTTCGGAAGATTCAGGGCGGTCCCGAGTCCCGCGGCGTGAAGCCTTGCTAGACCCGCGGTTGCCGCGGCATGCCCTTGGTTCGCGGCCAGAGAGTAAAGCTGGCCGGCATTGTTGTAGTTCACGGGCACGCCCATCCCGCGCTCGTATAGGGTGCCGAGATTGTTTTGCGCCGCCGCATGCCCGGACTTGGCCGCGAGCGTGAACCATGCCACGGCGGCGGTCGGATCGCTCAGGCCCAGATTGCCGGAAACGTAGAGCAGGCCGAGTTCATTCTGAGCGATCGGGAGCCCGGCATTTGCGGCGGAGACAAGATACTTGTAGGCACCCAATAAATCCGGCTTTTCGTCCTTCGAGATGCGGGAGGCCATTTCCAGGGCGGCCACCGCGCTACCTGCCTCGGCGGCTTTGGCGAGCCATTCGCGACCCTTCTCCTCGCTCTTTTCCAGGCCACCCCGGCCTTCGAGATGGAAGGCTGCCACGCGGAGCATGCAGTCCGGCTGCTTTTCGTCGGCACCCTTTTGATAGAGCGCGAGCGCGGCCTTGTCGTCTTTCTTCACGTTCTCCTCGAAGTCGCCGAGCGCGAGGTATGCGGCGAATTGCTTTTTCTCGATCGCCTTGCCCAGCCACTCGCGGCCGGCTTTTTCGTCGCGGAACTTCTCGTCGCCGTTCAGCAGGCGCGAGCCGAGCGGGATGAAGGCGCTCTCATCCCCCAGCGCCGCGGCCTTCTTGTAGAAGTTCAACGAGCGGACGGGGTCCTTCTTTTCCGGGAAGCCGAGGGCACCTTCATAAAGTCGCGCGAGGATGAGAATGGCGGGCGTGTCGCCGGCCTCGGAAGCCTTGTTCCACCACTCGGCCGCCTTGTCGAAATCGGGTTTCTCACTGAGCAGGCCACGCAGCCATGCCTCGCCGAGAATCCGGCCGGCATTGCCGGGGTCGGTCCCGGCGGCGGACTCCAGCACCTGGCGGCCTTCCTGGCGGTCCTTGTCCTCCTTGGAGTTCAGCAGGATCAGGGCGCGGCGGTAGGTCGCGTCCTTGTGCCCGGCGGCCGCCGCCCTTTTGTAGTAGTCGAGGGCAGCTTCCCGCGAGGCGGTCAGGCCTTGCCCGGTCTCCGCGGCGAATCCGAGCAGGAACAGCGCGTCCGCATTGTCTTTCTCCGCCAGCGGCTTCGCAAGGTCCACCGCCACCGAATGCCGCCCGTCGCGGAAGGCTTCCATCGCCGGTTTCGCGGGACCCTCGGGGATCGGCGGCGCGGCCACCGGGGATTCGTTTCCGACCACGGTGGCGGCAGGCGCGGCAGCCATGGTTACGGTCGCGAGCGAAAGGGCGAGCAGGAGGGTTTTAGCGGTCACGTCACCAGTGTGCGGGCGGACCGCACCGGATCAACAAGGAAAAATGCGACCGCCGACCCCCGGGTCTTCCTCAACCCGTCGTCCGCAATCCCGAGGCGATGGCGTTGATCGACAACAGCATCTTCGGGAACATCGATTCCGCCTCGGCCTCGCGCTCGTGGGCGACCAATTCGCGCCAGTCGCGTAGAATTGCGATCTGCTGCCGGTGCAGCACCTTCAGCGGAGCCTCTCGGATCGCCAGGGTCTTCGCCATGCGGGGACGGCGCTCGTCCATGCTGCCCTCGTAGAGCCCTTCGAGCAGATCGCGGGTGCGGTGGAATTCCGCGACGATAATGTCCATAAACTTCTTCCGCAGGGCCGGGTCTTCCACCAGGGAAGCGTATTCGTTCATCAGCTCGAGATTCGCCGAGGCAAGGTTCGTCTCCACGTTGGTGAAGACGTAGCCGAGGAAGGTCGACTGCCCGAGGCTGTCCTTGAGCGCCGCGAATTTCTCAGGCTCCGAAGTCTTCAGCGCCTCGAGGGCGGAGCCCACGCCATACCAGCCCGGCAGATAAAAGCGCGCCTGCGTCCATGAGAAGACCCAGGGGATCGCGCGCAGGTCGGCGATCGAGTGACCCTTCTTGCCGCTGCGCCGCGCGGGCCGCGAACCGATCCGCGAGTTCTCTAGCGCGTCGATTGGCGTGGCCTGACGGTAGAATTCGATAAAGCCCTCGGTCTTCAGCAGGGATTGATAGGCCTCCTGGCTCTTCTCCGCGAGGAAGGGCAGAAAGGGCTCCGCCGGATCCGCTTTCGGCGCGGTGTGGCGGTGCGTGGCGGTGGTGATCGCCGCCCCTGCAAGGAGCAGTTCCAGATTGTACGTCGCATTGGCGAGGTTCGCATACTTCTGCGCGATCGTTTCGCCCTGCTCGGTCATGCGGAATTCCCCGCTCATCGAGCCGTGCGGCAGGGAGGCCATGAACCAATGCGTCGGGCCCGCACCGCGCGAGATCGTGCCGCCGCGACCATGGAAGAAGCACAGCTTCACGCCCCGCTGGTCGCCGGTCTTCGTGAGGTTTTCCTGCGCCCGGTGCAGCGCCCATTGCGCCGCAAGGATGCCGCAATCCTTGTTCGAGTCCGAATAGCCCAGCATCACTTGCTGGCTCGGCTTCGTGCCGCCCGCGCACTTCTGGTTCGTTCGCCGCGTCAACGGATGATCGAGGAAGGCCCCGAGAATTCCCGGCGAACGGTCCAAGTCGTCCATCGTCTCGAACAAGGGCACCACCTCCAACGCGCACCACGAGCCGTCCGCATCGTGGTCCATCAAGCCGGCCTCCCGCGCGAGTAAGAAGACCCCGAGCAAGTCGGAGAGCTGCCGCGTCATCGAAACGATCAATGCGCCGAGTCCCGCGTCGCCCCATTCCTTGCGATGCTTCACCAGCACGCGATAGCAATCGAGCACCGCATCCGCCTCGCCGCCGATGCGGGCGGTATCGTGCAGGAAGGGTCGCGGCGACTTGAGCTCTTCATCGAGGAACGCGAGACGTTGCTCCTCCGTCCAACTCGCGTAGCTCGCGCCATCGGCCACGCCTGCGGCGGCAAGCAGCAGCGAGATGGCCTTGTCGTGGAATTCGGAGTTCTGCCGGATGTCCAGCATCGCCAGGTGGAAACCGAAGATGTCCAGCTTCTGGCGCAGCGGGCGGAGGAGCTGCTCGTCGATCAACCCGCAACCCGTATCGCGGATGCTGGTGGCGAGGAGGTCAAGGTCGGCGTCCAGTTCCTTCGGTGACTTGTAGCCCGGCTTGCCATCGATCTGCCGCTGCAAGCGCGCCGCGATCAATCCGCCGAGATGGCGCCACGGTTCCTCATGATGACGGTCGTGGAGATCGGTGGTGAGATCTTCGTCGGCCAGCGAGAAGGTGATCTCGTCGATCCGGCGTTCGAGCGCGTCCGGAACCTCGTTGAGCTGGCGGGAAAGCGTGAGCTGGCTGGCGACCTGCTCGATCTCGCGCTTGAGAAGTTGGAAGGACGCGCGGCGCATCATCTCAAGGGCCTTCGCGGTAACTTCGGACGTCACCAAGGGATGGCCATC
>CBFGPU010000243.1:0-5349 GCA_965650715.1 uncultured Haloferula sp.
GAGAGCGGCGGCAAGTTCCAGATCCCGGACATGCTCGCGAACCGCGCGGACACCTACAATCTGGGCGACATCCTCGGCGGGCATGAAGCGGCCTTCAAAGGCAGCTACATCGAGAACGCCCTCACCTCGAACGCCGCTCTCTCGCGCCTCGCCAGCCGTTCGCAGAAGGACGTGCTCATGCTCATCCGCATCGCCGAAACCGGCAGCCGCGACGGCGCGGATTTCGAGGGCAACTACACGCCCGCCGAGATCGAGGAGATGCTCGCGGTGACGAAGCACCTGCTCGCGGTGCGCGACACCATCCTGCGCGTGAACCTCCAGTATATCAAAAGCGCCGCGCAGGAAGACGCCTACCGCACCGAGCCGCCCTTCAAGCTGCAGGGCTCCTACCGCAACATGAACCGCATCGCCGAAAAGGTGCTGCCGCTCATGACGCCGGAGGAAGTGCGCCAGGTGGTGATCGACCACTACCGCAGCGAATCGCAGAACCTCACCACCGCGGCGGAGGCGAACCTGCTCAAGTTCTACGAGATGGAAGGCCTGCTCGACGAGGTGCAAGCCGCGCGCTGGGAAGCCATCAAGAAGGAGTTCAACAAGCGCAAGCTGATGGGCGCGGGCGGCGACAGCGATCCCGTCGGGCGCGTGGTCGCGCAGCTCACCCAGTTCAACGACGGGCTCGAAGCGATCAAGGAAGGCATTTCCCAAGCAGGCCGGAACTACTCGCAGCCGCAATCCCTCGCCGAGCAAACCGTCTCGCAACTCCGCCAGATCATCGAAGGCCTCCGCGCCGTGCCCGTGCAGGTGGACATCAAGGTGGTGCCTGTGCAGGACGAGAAAGGCAGCATCGAAAAGATGGATGCGCCGGATAGCCCGCCTCTGGAGTTCAAGCCGGACGTGAAGCAGGGTTGAATCTTACCCCTGACAACTGGAAAACTACACCAAGGGGTTCTCTGTATTTAGTTCGGGGAACGAGGAAAAGTCCCGGTCTGCAGACCACAGCTTCTTAACGCCGTGATGAAGGCAAAGCGCCGCTATCCGGGCGTCGTGAATCTTCGGGCCTTTGACTTTCCCGCCTTCCGCGATTCGCGACAGAGTAGGAAAGTATCCGGGGCTTTCGGAAAGCAGTCTCAGGCCGGGGCTCCCTTGCCATGCTTCGATGGCGGCGAGCGCGACCTTCAGCGGGGAAGGTGGATTGCAGATTTTCGGATGGGTCACGATCGCCAGGAACTCGTGAATGCTTGGCCAGGCAATTCCCCAGGGGTTGCCTGAGTTGGCCAAGGATTCGACGCGGGAAAGCGCCGTTTGATGCCATGGCGAATCCTCGCGATGAGCGTAAACCAAGATATTCGTATCGACGGCGATCATTGATAAATGGCGTCGCGGATTTTTTCCCAAGATGCTCCATCAAATTCGCGGCTGAGACCCTTCCCTTTGAAAGTCACCGGCTTGACCTTCTTGACGGGAAGAGGACGGTCCAAGGTTTCCGCCAGCGACTTTTCGATCAAAGACCGCAAGGTGATCCGCTGCTCGCGGGCCCGCGCCTTGGCCCGGATCAGTAGATCGTCGGCAATCTCGATGGTTGTCTTCATATGGGTAACCATATTTTTTTCCAAGGGCTTGTCAACGAACTCGGGAAATCGGATGCATGACAGCATTGGAATGCGCATCGACTGTCACGTCCACATCGTCGGCACCGGCACCGGAGGCACGGGTTGCTGGTACCGGCCGAAGGGGCTGACGCGAGTGGGCGAGCCCTTTCTGGTGAAAGCCGTCGGCCTCACCACGCGCGACCTGCATGGCCCGGACTTCGACCGGATCTACGCGCAGCGTTTGCTGGAGTTCGTGCGCGGCTCGACGCTGGTCGACCGTGCCTTGCTTCTGGCCCACGAGCTACCGCACCGCGAAGACGGCACCGCCCTGCCCGAGCGGTCCTCGCTCTACGTGCCGAACGACCACGTCCTGCAACTCGCGCGCGAGCATCCCGAATTCCTCGCCGCCGTCTCGATCCATCCGGCGCGCAAGGACGCCATGGACGAGTTGGAGAAATGCCTCGCCGGAGGTGCCGCCGCGCTCAAATGCCTGCCGAATGTCCAGGGTATCGATTGGAACAACCGCCGCTACACCGCCTTCCTCGAACGGATGGCAGAGGCGGGACTGCCGCTGCTGGCCCATACCGGCAGCGAGCGCACCATGCCGGTCATGGACCACGCGCTCGCTTCGCCCAGGATGCTCACGCTGCCTCTGGAGATCGGCGTCACCTGCATCGCGGCGCATGCGGGTACCGGCATGATGCTGCTCGATCCCGATTACCTCGAAGTCTTCGCGGAGATGCTCGCGAAGTACCCGAATCTCTATGGCGACAACAGCGCCCTCGCCGCGCTCAATTTCCGCCTTCGGCCCTCCGCCCTGCGCCGCCTGGCTTCCGCCGAAATGGAGGGACGCATCCTCCACGGCAGCGATTTACCCGTGCCCTCCAGCGGCTTGCTGAGCTGGGCATTCGGGATGCTCCCATGGCAGGACTTCCGGGAGTCCGCTGCCCTCGCCAACCCGCTTGAGCGCGACGCACGGCTCAAGCAGATGCTCGGCTTCGGCGAGGACAGCTTCCACCGGGCCGCAAGCGTGCTGCGCGGTGCGTAGCTTTACTGCACGCGATCACGTGATGTTGCGGGGGCAGGGAAGTGATACGGTTTCGTCACCCCCCAATCCCCCCAAGAATGAAAACCGCATCCCCCCTGCGGTCTTCGAAAAGGAGCGGCTTCTCACTGCTGGAACTTACCGTGGTGATCGCCGTGCTCCTCTCGTTGACTACCGTACTCATCCTCGGCGCACGCGCTTGGAAAAATGGTGCCGACCGCACCGGCTGCATCCTGACCATCCGGAATGTGCAGACCTCCGTGCGTTCCTACCAGAACCTCTACGGCTACAATGCCGGCGGCATGCCCTACGCCGAAGGCGGCACCCAGGACATCGCCTCGCACATGTTCGCCAAGGGCTACATCAGCGGCAAGACCTACGACGAGGTCCAAGGCTTCTCGACCTGTGCCGGCGGAGGTTCTTACAGCCGCTCGCACCCGGATGTCTTCCCGCCGACGGGCGAACTCTACATCGAGTGCTCGCTCTCGACGCAGGAAGACCACATGCCGGCACCCGGCCCGGAATGGTGAGCTGATCTAGTCTTCGAGCGCCGAACGCAAATCGGAGGCGGCGGACAAGGCTTTTACCTTCGGGTCCGGAACGGAAGCGGGCTCCGCCGTTTCCGCCGGTGCTTCGGCCGCCCCCGCCGGCAAGCGGGCGGCGCGTTCGATCGGTTCAAGATCCGGCAGCGTCGTGTTCTCCGCCGCGGCCTGGAGGTCCACGAACTTGCGGGCGGTGCCGAGCACGCGGGTTTCGTAGGAGCCGACGGCGGCATTGTAATGGCCGACGGCGTTATCGAGCGATTTCCCGAGCTTCGCGAAGTGCCCGGCCAAGGTTGCCAGCCGCTCGTGAAGCGTGCAGATCTCCCGCGCATTGTCCGCCAGCGCTTCCTGCCTCCAGCCGTAGAAGACGGCGCGCAACAGGGCGATCAAGGTGGTAGGGGTCGCGAGGATAATGCTGTGCTCCACGCCCCGCTCGATCAGGCCGGGATCGCACTGGAGGGCTGCGGAGAAAAAGGACTCGCTGGGGAGGAACAGCACCGTGAATTCCGGCACGTTCTCGAACTGGGAGGTGTAGTTCTTCGACGCGAGCTGGGTGATGTGGGTGCGCACCTGCCGCGCGTGGCGATGCAGCGCCTCCTCGCGCATACGGTCATCGGTCGCCTCCAGCGCATCGAGATAGGCATCCATCGGTGTCTTGGCATCGACCACAATGGTCTTGCCGCCCGGCAGCTTCACCACCAGATCCGGGCGCAGGCGGCGGCCCTCGTCGTTGACCGTGGTGGTCTGGGTTTGGAAATCGCAATGCTCCTGCATCCCCGCCAGCTCGACCACGCGGCGGAGCTGGATTTCCCCCCACTGGCCCCGCCCGACGGGCTGGCGCAGGGCCTTCACGAGCTGGGCGGTTTCCCGCTGCAGGCCAAGCTGGCCATCGGCGAGGGTTTTCACCTGCGTCTTCAGCTCGGCATAGGCACCCTCGCGGGCCTTTTCGATATCCCCGATCCGGGTCTCGAATTTTCCCAGCGACTCGGCCACCGGCTTGACCAGATTCTCGATCGCCTGCTTGCGCTGCTCGAGATCGCCCTTCGCCTCCTCGGTGTGGGATTTCAGCGAGGTCTTGGCGAGTTGGAGGAATTGCTCGGAGGATGACTTCAGGGCGTCCGCCGAGAGGGCCTTGAAGGTATCGGAGAGCCGCTGCTCCGCCCGGTCCAGAAGGGCCTGCTTCTCCGCCGCGGCGCGGGCTTCGTCCTCGAGGCGGGTCTTCAGTTCGGCAAGCTGGGTACGCATCGCCTGGGCATTCGCCTCGTGCTGATGGGCCTCGGACACGGCGGCGGCATGCCGGGCCGCCAGATCGGTGAACTGCCGTTCGTCCGCCTTCTGCCGCTCCTCGAAGCGGGCCCGGCGGCCGGAGAGGGCGAGCCAGGTGATCAGCCAGCTCAGGAATATTCCGGCGAGGAAGGCCCCGGCGATCCAGGGCAGGGCGGATTCAAGTTCGGGCGGCATGGTCGGATTGTTCCTTGCGGACGCTTGGACCCGGCGCAAGGTTGGGCCGTCGCGAACGCCCGTCCGAAGTACCGGTCGCGCCGCGCGAACGCAAATCAAACCGACCCCACGATCATGGCTCACACGCTCCCTGCTCTCGGCTACTCCCTCGATGCCCTCGAACCGCACATCGACGCGCGCACGATGGAGATCCATCACGGCAAGCACCACAACGCCTACGTTACCAACCTCAACGCCGCCCTCGCCGGCAAGCCCGACCTCGAGGCGAAGAGCGCCGAAGACCTGATCACCGATCTCGGCGCGGTGCCGGACGACATTCGTACCGCCGTCCGCAACAACGGCGGCGGCCACGTCAACCACTCCTTCTTCTGGAAGCTCATCGCTCCGGGCGGTGCCAAGGCCCCCTCGGGCGACCTAGCCGCGGCCATCGACAAGTCCTTCGGCTCCTTCGACGCCTTCAAGGAAGCCTTCGCGAAGGCGGCCACCACCCGTTTCGGCTCCGGCTGGGCTTGGCTTTCGAAAACCGCCGACGGCCTGGCCGTCACCTCCACCGCCAACCAGGACAACCCGACCATGGGCCCGGATTTCGGCGGCAGCAAGGGCGCGACCCCGATCCTGGGCCTCGATGTCTGGGAGCACGCCTACTACCTGAACTACCAGAACCGCCGCCCGGACTACATCACGGCCTTCTGGAACGTGGTGAACTGGGACG
>CBFGPU010000244.1:0-5345 GCA_965650715.1 uncultured Haloferula sp.
CGGGACATCCGTTGCTGCGGAAGTAGCGGCGTGCTACTTCCTCCGCCACACGGTCACCATCGAGCGCGTCCACTGGAACTTCCGCGCGGTTTCGCGGATGAGGAAGGGCTCGTCCGCGACCTTCAGGAGTTCGAAGTCGTGGGCGAGCGAGTCTTGCAGCCAGTCGAGCGTGCTTCCTTCCGGCCAATTCGCCGGCGGAGTGAATTCGCCGAGCCAGGTGCAGGGGGTGGCGAGGACCAGTTCTCCACCCGGTTTCACCAAAGAAGGCAGGCGCTTCAGCAGGAGCGCGGGCTGGATGAGGCGGCAGAGGAGGTTCGCGGCGTGGACGCGGCCGAAGTCGCCGAGGTCGGGCCGCAGGGAGGTCGCGTCGCCGGTTTCGAAGGAAACGGTGCCGAGCGGAAGATCCTGCGGCAGGCAGGCTTCGAGGGCGGTGCGCAGGTTCGCTTCATCATGGCGCTGGTAGTTCAGAGCCCCGCCAGCGAGAGCCGCCGCGGCCTGGATGAAGCTATGCGAGTAGTCGATGCCGATCGTTTCGGCACTATCGCGGGAGAGTTCGTAGGTGGAACGACCCACCGCGCAGCCGAGATCCAAGGTCCTTGCGACCTTTGCGGGTGAGAAGTGCCGGGTGGTCCGCACCGCGAAGTCCAGTGCCTCGCGCATTCCTGCCGGGGCCTCGGGCGGCAGGATTTCCTCCGGCGTGCCGTAGTGGAAGAGGAGGTATTCGGCGAGCAGCCGCTCGCTTTCGTAGGGGTTCGTGCTCAATGGACCGGGACCTCTCCGGGTTTCACCGCCGCTTCGTCGTAGTGGAAGTCGGCGTCGTCGTGCTTGGGCACGGGGATGTTCAGGATCTTCATCTGGCCAATGGCGCGGTGGCGGCAGCCGGGGCGGATCATGATGGCGCTCAGCGGCTTTACCGGCACCTGCTCGCCGTCGAGTTCGATGAAGCCTTCGCCCTCCAGCACCACGTAGATCTCGGTGGTCTTGAGATGGTAGTGGCTGGTCGGTTCGTCTTTCACCTCCAGGTAATGCGCGGAGGCCGGGGCGTCGGGCAAATCCACGAAGGCCCGTCGGGTCGTCCCGCAGCAGCACTCGATGGGCGGCAAGTCGGCGAGTTCGACCCTTTGGTAACGCTTCACGGGATCAAGGCTGAAAGCTCTCCGGCGCGGCCTCAACCTGCAAGCGCGTCCATCAGGTAACGCGCCGGGCGGAAGTTCTCGATCAGCACCTCGTGCTGGGTGCCGCGCTTCATCCGCACCTGCTTGATGTTGAAATTCGGCGTCTTGTGCGGCGCGAAGAGGATGTCGTCGTGGGTCGAGTTCTCGTGCTTCTTGAACATCTCCGGCACGATGTCGCCGCCGAGATGGTCGTCGCGACCGGTGGCCAGATGGCAGGTGCCGAGCACCTTCTCGTCCTGGATGTCGGCGTAGGAAACCGGAAGTACCTGCGTGCCGAAGCCGAGTTCGCCGAGCGTGCCGGTCATCGGATCGTCCTGCAGGCGGTCGTTGTGGCGGTCGATGGTCGCCTGGTTCCCGGCGATCAGGTCGGAGCGCAGGATGCAGCGGTTCTCCACCGTCAGCAGGCCCAGGGTGCCGTCCTCGTACTTCATCGGGAAATGCCCGCGGGCATTTTGCGGCACGAAATACACTTCACCGGCAGGGAGGTTCGCGATGTCCGGCTTCTTGCCTTGGCAGAGGCCGTGCGACTTCTGCGCCTCTTGCCCGTTCAGCCCGAGCCAAGCGGTCAGGATCCGGCCGTCCTCCAGTTCGAAGTCGATTTCGATCTCGTCCGCCTTGGTCAGGGCGAGCCGCAGCTTCTCGGCATCCGCCGAAACCTCCTCGTAGTCCACGGCCAGGCCGGAACCCAAGATGATGTCGTTCAGGCCGTGCAGCGTCGCGCCGCGGAAGCCGAACTCCTTCGCTTTCGCCGTGAGCGGCGCGGTTGCCGAGAAAGTCGAGATGCAGAGGATGAGGTCGAAATTCGGATAGATGTCGCGGTCGAGCGAGAGCTTCGCGCCGGTCGTGTCCCAAACCTCGTCCTCCAGATCGAGGTTCGAGCCGTGGGTCGTCTTATAGGCGAACATCTCGCCGCCGGTCATGCCCAGTTGTTCGAGCGCGCCGTTCTTCAGGCCGAGGTAGAAGGCCTCGTGCGCCTTCTTCTGAACCGGGAAGCCCTCCGCCTTCAGGAAGGCGAAATCCTTGATCAGCGCCGCCGGTTCTTCGAAATCGGTCAGGATGCAGACCCGGCAGCCCTGCGTCGGCTTGAAGACCGTAGCGAGCAGGCGGACGAGATCGAAGGGCGGGAAGTTCCGGTTTTCCGGGTGGAGCAGGATTTCCTCAGAAAGGTAATGAGGGAGGCTGGCGCTGGGCATGGCCCCCAAAACTAGGAGTGAACCCTACCCGCGCAAGGGGAGTTTTGCGCAGACGTTGCAAAAATCCCGTCACCCGCCCAAGTCCATCCCCTTGTCCTTCATGTCCTGGAGCACCGAGGACATGTCGTCGAGCTGCTCCCACAAGTCCTTGACCACGAAGATCGGAGATCCCGAGCGCACGGCGATGGCGATGCAGTCGCTGGGCCGGGCGTCCAGCTCCACGATCTTGCGTTCCATGATCTCGTTCTCCGCCTCCAGGATCAGGCGGGCGTAGTAGATCTCCTTCTCCAGCGCCACGATCACCGCCCGGCTGACCTTCGCGCCGAAGGCCTCCAGGGTAAAGAGGTAGAGGTCGTGCGTCAGCGGTCGGGGCGGCGTTTCACCGGCCAGCGCCGCGTTGATCGAGGCCCCGATCGCCAGATCGATGTAGAAGACGATGGATTTCTTCCCGTCGCCCAGGAATACGGCGCAGCCGGCCGGGGTGGGGAGCAGGGCGATAGGTTCGACGCGGACCAAGTCAGGCACGGTGCACTTGTCGTCCGAGATCCCGTTCTTTCCAAGGTGAAATCCTGTCTAAACCTTCGCGGGGACAGGACCGTATATGAGCCCCGGCCCGACCGGCTTCCCGCCGGCCCCTGAAACCTCGCCTCTCAACCAGGACCCTCCAAGACCGCAGACCCCTTCCTACCATGGACAGCCCCATGACCCGCCGCCGCGCCTTGAAGACGCTGTTCTGTTCGAGCGTGTTGATGCAACAGAATCTCGGCACCCGGGCCTTCGCCCGGGCAGCAGTGCCGGACGGCACTTTGGATCTCCTCGCAATCGGCGATTTCGGCAGCGGCGACGAGCGCCAGAAGGCAGTGGCCCGCGGCATGGCCCGCTACGCCGCGACCTTGGGCAAGAAGCCCGACGGCCTCCTTTTCCTGGGCGACAACTTCTACGGCCCGATGCCCGGCGGCGTGAAGTCCCCGCGCTGGCGCAGCGGCTTCTCCGACATGTATCCGGGCAAGCACTTCCCGGCACCGTGCTGGGCGATCCTCGGCAACCACGACTACCACGACACGCCGGGGAACGAACTGGCCCAGCTGGGCTACGCCGGCTCGCTCGACCGCAAGACGCGCTGGACCTGTCCGGCGAAGTACTACCGCGTCGATCTGCCCGCGATCAATCCGCAGGTCACCCTGCTGATGATCGATACCAATTGGGAGTCCATCAACCGGGCTGTCCACGGCGACAAACGCCCGTGCTGGATGACCGCGGAGGAACTGGAAGCGCAGATGACCTGGCTCGAGGAGCAGCTCGCCTCCAAGCGCGCGCCCTTCACGATCGTCGCGGGCCATCACCCGGTGTATTCGGACGCTGCCCATGGCGATACGGCGGAGCTGGTGAAGGACCTCGGCCCGCTGCTGGAGAAGCACGGCGCGCACGTTTACCTCTGCGGCCACGATCACGACCTGCAGCATCTGGAGATCGAGAAACTCCGCACCTCCTTCGTCCTTTCCGGCGGCGGCGGCGCCCGGCTTTACAAGACCGGCGAAATTCGGAAAGGCGCGACCGTCCTCGACGTCCACGGCTTCACCCACCTGTCCATCGCGGGCGAACGCATGACCGTCCGGCACGTCGATCCGAACGGGAAGATCGTGCACGCCTTCACCAAGGGCGTACGGCACGATTGGAAGGTGCTGGCGTAAGGGATGGTTGCCGGGGTCGAAGGGCCGCGGTTGCCGAAGAAACGCGGGTGGAGCGGGGTCGCTGTTTTTCCGGGGATCGCGCGACCGCAATTCAGGAGAGTTGCGCTACTTGGAGCTCGGGGGGACAATCGCAGGCGACCGCGATGCGAAAGATCGTCCACATCGACATGGATTGCTTCTACGCGGCGATCGAGGAGCGGGAGAATCCCGCCCTCGTCGGCAAGCCGGTGGGAGTGGGCGGCAGCTCGCGCCGGGGCGTTCTCACCACTGCGAACTACGAGGCGCGCAAATACGGCTGCCGCTCGGCCATGCCGGTCTTCAAGGCGCTCCAGCTGTGCCCGCAGCTCATTCTCGTGCCGGTGCGCTTCGAACTATACCGCGCCGTGAGCGCCCAGGTCCGCGCCATCTTCGGGCGCTTCACCGACCGCATCGAGCCGCTCTCGCTCGACGAGGCCTACCTCGATCTCTCGCATCTGAACTCACCCGCCGCCGTGGTTGCCCGCGAGATCCGGACCCAGATCCGGGAGGAGACCGGACTCACCGCCTCCGCCGGGATCGGGCCGAACAAGCTGATCGCGAAGATTGCCAGCGATTGGAAAAAACCCGACGGCCAACACGAAGTGACGCCGGAGGGCGTGGAGGACTTCATGAAGGGCCTGCCGGTCCGCCGCATCTGGGGTATCGGCGGCAAGATGGCCGCCAAGCTCGAAGGCATGCACATCCGGACCTGCGGCGACCTCCAGCGCTTCGACAAGCTGGAGATGGCCCGCCGCTTCGGCCGCTGGGGTCTTGAACTCTGGGAACTCTGCCGGGGCATCGACTCCCGCGAGGTACAGACGAAGCGCATCCGCAAATCGATGAGCACGGAAAGCACCTTCCGTGAGAACCTCAACTCCGTGGAAGACCTGCGTCCCAAGATGCACTCGATGATCGAGGAGCTCTCCGCCGATCTGGTCCGCTACGAGGACCGGGTGATCCGCTCGCTGGTGTTGAAGATGAAGTTCGCCGACTTCACCCGCACCACCGCGGAGCGGGCGCATTCCTTCGTGGAACGGGAGATCTTCGAGGAACTCCTCGCCGAAGCCTGGCAGCGCGGGGATGGCAAGGGTGTGCGCCTGTTGGGTGTCGGCGTGCGTTTCAAGGACCCCGAGGAGAAGCGGCAGTTGGAGTTGTTGTAAGATTCCGCGAGGCTTTGCCCGGGATTCTTGTCCCGAAGTTAAGTTAACTCATTAGATTTCTCGACCAATCGCGTTTGGGAGGCTTGAAAAGCGCTGACCGCTTCTCCT
>CBFGPU010000245.1:0-5345 GCA_965650715.1 uncultured Haloferula sp.
GAGGCTGCTACGATCTCAAACAGCGGCGGCATGCTCTTCCAAGCCAGCGGCTGGATCGAACCCGATCCCCTGCCGGTGAAGGCGACCGCACTAATCGACGGCGTGATCGACCAAGTCCATGTGCTCGAAGGCCAGGCGGTGAAACAGGGCGAGTTGCTGGCAACCTTGATCGATGCCGACGCCAAGCTCGCGCTCGCCTCGGCCGAACGAAGCCATGCCGCGCTCGTCTCCGACCGCACCGCCCACCGCGCGATGGTGGAGACCTTGAAGAAGAGGCTGCAAGGGATGGTCACGCGAATCGCGGCCGCAAAGACATCGCAAGACGAAGCGGAAGACCGGTATTCCCGGGTGAAGGATCTCAAGGGAGCGATCTCCACCGCCGATGTCGTCTCCGCGCGGCTCCGCTACGAGCGGGAACGTTCGCTGCATTTGTCGGCGCAATCGGAAGCCGCGGAACTCGAAGCGGAGATCAACCGGGTGAATCTGGAAACCGACGCCAGGTCCGACCAGATCGAAGTCGCCGCCGTCGCCGTCCAGCAGGCCAAGCTCGCCTTGGACCGAACCCGGATCGCATCTCCCATCTCCGGACGGGTCCTGCGCCTGGCGGCGGCACCGGGGCAAAAGAAGATGCTGCTGATGGACGACCCCGATAGCTCGACCATCGCCATCCTCTACGACCCGGCGAAACTCCAGGTCCGGGTGGACGTGCCACTTGCGGATGCGGCAAGGCTTAGCGTGGGGCAGAAGACAAAAGTCCGCTGCAGTCTCCTGCCCGACACGATCTTCCCGGGTGAGGTGACCCGCATCACCGGGGAGGCGGACCTGCAGCGGAACACGCTGCAGGCAAAGGTGCGGATCGAGAATCCCACCGAGCAATTGCGGCCCGAGATGCTCTGCCGCGTGGAATTCCTGGGCAGCGATGCGGCGGGCTCCGGCACCACGGGATCCTTGACCTCCTGGGCACCGGAAAGCGCCGTCGAGAACGGAAGCGTGTGGGTCTGCGATCCGGAGACGAAACGGGTCACCAAGCGCGCCGTGCAGGCCACCGTGGAAAAACGGGAGGGCATGGTGCGGATCGCCGCAGGTCTTCGTCCCGGCGAACAAGTCGTCGTCTCCCCGCAAGGCCTGCGCGAGGGCCAGCGGGTCAAACCAAAGATGCCATGACCGAGATCATGATCCATTGCCGCGGCATTTCGAAGAGCTACCGGAAAGGCAGCACGGTCGTCACACCCTTGGAAAAGCTCGACCTGGAAGTGGCCAAGGGCGAGTTCCTGGCGCTCATGGGCCCTTCGGGTTCCGGGAAAACCACGCTGCTCAACCTGCTGTCCGGGATCGATTCGCCGAGCGAGGGTTCGCTGCTCATTGGCGGTAAGGACATCGCAACCTTCTCCCGGCGCGAGCTGACGAAGTGGCGCGCGAACCACGTGGGCTACATCTTCCAGCTCTATCACCTCGTGCCCGTGCTGAGCGCCTTCGAGAATGTGGAACTTCCCCTGTTGCTCGCTCCGATGTCGCGCAAGGAGCGGCGTTCACGGGTGGAGTCCGCGCTCGAACTCGTCGGACTCGGGAACCGCATGCACCACACGCCTTCCGAACTTTCCGGCGGCCAGGAGCAGCGGGTCGCCATCGCCCGCGCCCTGGTGGCGAACCCCCAATTGCTGGTGGCAGACGAGCCGACCGGCGACCTCGACCGTGAATCGGCAATCCGGATCCTCGACCTGTTGCGACAGCTTTCCAGCGACCACGGCAAGACCATCGTGATGGTAACGCACGACCCCCGTGCCGCGGAAGCTGCCGACCGAACCCTGCATCTGGAGAAAGGCCAGCTCATCCTACCATGAGTGCCGTCCTCAACCTACTACGTTTATCGTGGGTTCAGCTCACGCGCCACAAGGTGCGCTCGCTGCTCACAATCCTCGGCGTGGCGACCGGGATGTTTCTCTTCACCGCGGTGGAATCGCTCCAGAGCGCGCTGGCGAAGGCCACGGAGGAGACGGCGGCGGACACGACGCTGGTGGTCTACCGCCAGAACCGCTTCTGTCCTTCCGCGAGCAAGCTGCCCGAACACTATGCCGACGAGATCCGGCGGATCCCCGGGGTGCGAGAGGTGATCCCCGTGCAAATCGTTGTGAACAACTGCGGTGCCTCGCTGGACGTGATCACCTTCCGAGGTGTTCCGGACGATCAGCTCGAGAAATTCGCTCCCGAGATCCGTGTGATCGCGGGCAGCATGCAGGAGTGGAAGGACCGTGGTGACGGCGCCTTGCTCGGCGAGGTGTTCGCGAACCGCCGCGGCCTGAAGCCCGGGGACCGCTTCGATGGTGCCGGTGTCACCGTGACCGTGGCGGCGATCATCGATTCGCCTTTCCCTCAGGACAACAATGTCGCCTACGTGAAGCTGCCTTTCCTGCAGCGCGCGTCCAAGATCGGCTTGGGGACGGTCACGCAATTCAACGTGCGGGTGAATGCATCGAAGGATCTGGCACCGGTCGCGAAGGCGATCGACGAACAGTTCCAGTCCGACTCCCAGCCCACGGACACCCGGCCGGAGAAGGCGTTTTTCGCGGAGTCCGCCTCGCAGTTGATTCAATTGATCGGCTTCACCCGCTGGCTCGGCATCGGCGCGGTGATCGCGGTGGCGGCGCTGGTCGCGAATTCGTTGCTGCTGGTGGTGCGAGGGCGGGTGAGGGAGAATGCGGTGCTGCGCACGCTCGGGTATCCGGGCCGGGCGATCGGCTGCCTCGTGGTGAGCGAGGGCGGCATGCTCGGCTTGGCGGGAGGGATCGCCGGCGTGCTTCTCTCGGCGGGCTTCCTCCATTGGCAGAGTTTCACCATGGGCAACGAGGGGCAGACCTTGTCCGTGCAGCCGGACCTGATGGTGATCCTTACGGGTATCGCCGCCGCCTTGCTGTTAGGCATTGTTGCCTCGCTTTGGCCCGCCGTGCAGGCGATCCGCCAGCCCATCGTGAAGAACCTGAGAAGCTGACATGCTGCCGCTAACCTATGCCGTGCGGAATCTCTTCCGCTCGAAAGGCCGCCTGCTCCAGACCGTCGGAGGCAGCGCGCTGGTGGTCCTGCTGGTCATGGCCGCGGTCGCAATCAACACTGGGATGAAGAAAGTGCTTTCCGCCTCGGGCTCACCCCACAACGTCCTCCTCGTCGGCGCGGGATCGGAGGAAAGCATCCAGCGCAGCGAAGTTCCGGAGAGCGCCGCCGGAATCGCGGAGGCAGCGGTGCCCGGCATTTCCGAAGCGCTCGGCGTGCGCGCGGTTTCTACGGAGATCCACTACATGGCTCCGGTGGATGTGGCGGGCGGCGAGCGCAGACAGGCACTCATCCGCGGCGTGACGCCCCAGGCGCTGCGCGTGCATCCGGAAGTGCGCATCATGGAGGGACGCTTTCCCTCGGCAGGAGAGGCAATGGCGGGTCGTCTGGCGTGGAAGAAACTCGGCCTTCCGGAAGGCGCTCTCAAGGTTGGGAGTTCGATGATCCTCGACGGACAGAAGCTCGCGATCTCTGGAATCTTCTCCGCTCCCGGCACCGTGCTGGAGTCCGAGCTGTGGGCCACCCTGAGCGACCTGCGCGTGCTGGCCAAGCGCGACACGGTATCCTGCGTCACCTTGCGACTCGAAAACCCCGAGGACTTTTCCGAGGCGGATCTCTTCGCGAAGCAACGGCTGGATCTCGAGCTCAGCGCGCTGCGCGAGAGCGACTACTATGCGCGCCTGAGCTCCTTCTTCCAGCCCCTGCGCGCGATGACCTGGATCACCGCGGCGCTGATCGGGGCGGGAGCCGTCTTCGGCGGGATCAACACGCTGTATGCCGCCTTCGCCTCGCGGGTCAGGGAGATGGCAACCCTCCAAGCGATCGGGTTCGGCAGGGCCTCGCTGCTCGCCAGCCTGGTGCAGGAGAGCGTGCTCGCGTGTCTTTGCGGCGCCCTGCTCGGCTCGCTGGTTGCCGTGGTATTGTTAGACGGGACCGACATTCCTTTCTCCATCGGCACCTTCACGCTCGAGATCGGCCCGGATGTCGCGCTTGCCGGAATTTTCACCGGACTTTTCCTCGGTCTGCTCGGAGCCGTGCCTCCGGCGATCCGTTGCCTGAAGCCATCGCTCCCTGTTGCCCTCCGATCATCCTGAACCAAATACTTCAACAACCATGAAAACCATCGTTACACTTGCCGCCTTGTGCCTGCTCGCATCCTGCGAAAAGAAGTCCGAACCGGCCGCCGTCCCCACGGCAGCGAAGACTGCACCGAGCGCGGAACTCTCCAAGGTCCTCGCCACCGCGCCCACCGGCACGGCACAGTCGATCCATACCGCCCGCACCACTGCCAAACCCGGCGACACGATCACGCTTGCCGGAAAGATCATGGGGAACGAATCGCCCTTCGTCGCGGGCCGCGCCGCCTTCATCCTCGGTGATCCCGAGATCCTCACGCCTTGCAACGAAATGCCAGGCGATGAATGCGAGACGCCTTGGGACGTTTGCTGTGAGACCTCGGAAGAGAAGAAGCAGGGAACCGCCACGATTCAGATCGTCGATGCCGAAGGAAGACCCCTGAAAGAGGACGTGAAGGGGGTCGGTGGACTCGATCACCTCGCGAAGGTCACCGTGACCGGCAAGGTGGCGGAGGGATCCTCGGCGGATCTCCTGGTCATCAATGCGACCGCGATCCACGCAGCGAAGTGAGGGAAGGGAAATCCGTACGCTATGAAATAAAGAAGAAGGGGCGCGAGACGCGCCCCCTCTTTGGCTGCTTGATCCCTGCGGTCAGCGTACCGGTTCGAGTTCCACCTTGCGGAACTCGACTTCCGTGCCTTCCGCCTGAAGGGCGATCTTTCCCTTCGAGGCGGTGGCTTTGGTGCCGGCATTCACCTCGGTGCCGTTCACTTCCACCGTGACGGTGTCCTGCTTGCAGGTGATCACCATGGTGTTCCACTCGCCGAGCGGCTTCTCGGAGTCGTCGGTGAGGTTCTTGATATTGCGGGCGTCGTCCGGACCGCCGCCGAATTTCTGGCCTTCCTTGTGCGGGCGGCGCTTCTCCATGTCCGGCACCTCGATGTTCTCGCCGATGCACCAGAAGTCGCCGGCATTGCCGGACTGCATCTGCACTTCGATCGACTGCGGGAACATGGCGTAAAGCGCACGTGGCTTCGAGCTGTGGACAAGCACGCCGCAGTTCCCCGCTTTGCCGGTGAAGCGGTATTCGACGGTCAGGCGGTAGTTCTCGTATTCCTTGTCGGTCACCAGATGGCCGAGCGGCTTGCCGAGCGAGACCAGCTTGCCACCGCGCACGATGAAGCTCGGCTTGATGTCGGGATTCTTGTCGGCCTCCGGCACGT
>CBFGPU010000246.1:0-5343 GCA_965650715.1 uncultured Haloferula sp.
GTGATCCTGTCCATCACGCGACTGCTGCCAGCCGTCGCCCTAGCCATCGCCCTCGCTCCCTTTCTTCCGGCGCAAACCCCGCCCGCCTTCCACTCGTGGGCGGAGCGCCCCGTCATGGGGTGGAATAGCTGGGACTTCTACGGCACCACGGTCAACGAGGACAAGACCAAGGCCCAGGCCGACTACATGGCGGCGAACCTTTTGTCGCACGGGTGGAACCTCATCACGGTGGATATCCAGTGGTACGAGCCGAATGCCAGCGGCTTCAACTACGACGCCAACGCCACGCTGGTCATGGACGAATGGGGCCGCCTGGCCCCGGCGACCAACCGCTTCCCCTCCGCCACTGCTGGTGCGGGCTTCAAGCCGCTGGCCGACTACATCCACGGCAAGGGACTCAAGTTCGGCATCCACATGATGCGCGGCATTCCCCGTCAGGCGTGGCAGCAGGATCTGCCGGTGAAGGGGACCGCGTATTCCGCGAAGGACATCGCCGACGTCAACAGCACCTGCTCGTGGAACCCCGACATGTATGGCGTGGACATGACCAAGCCGGGCGCGCAGGCCTACTACGATTCGCTGATGGAGCTGGTCGCCTCATGGGAAGTGGACTTCGTGAAGATCGACGATCTCAGCCGGCCCTATCACCTCAAGGAGATCGAGGCGATCCGCAAGGCGATCGACAAGACCGGGCGGCCCATCGTCTTCAGCACCTCGCCGGGCGAGACGCCGGTGGATCGCGGCGCGCACGCGATGGAGTACGCCAACCAATGGCGGATCAGCGATGACTTCTGGGATAACTGGAGCGCGCTCTACGAGCAGTTCCAGCGTCTGCACGATTGGACTCCCTATCGCGGTCCCGGCCACTTCCCGGATGCCGACATGCTGCCGCTCGGAAAAATCCAAGGCGGAAGTACCACGGCGAGCGGTCGCACGACGAACTTCACGACCAGCGAGCAGTACACGCTGATGAGCCTCTGGGCCATCGCCCGATCGCCCCTCATCCATGGCGGCGACATGACGCAGATGGATGCCTTCACGCTCTCGCTGCTCACCAACGACGAGGTTCTCGCGGTCAACCAGCACAGCACGCACAACCGCCAGCTTTTCCGCAGCGGTGATCTGGTCGCGTGGGTCGGGGATGCGGAAGGCTCCGCGGACAAGTACCTCGCCATCTTCAATACCGGCGCTGCCGGCGCGAATGTTCCCGTGGATCTCACCGTGCTCGGTTTCACCGGCGACGCGCAGGTCCGCTCGCTGTGGGACCAGTCGGACCTCGGTCCCTACGACGGCACCTTCTCGCCCTTCATCGCGCCGCACGGCGCGGCGCTCTTCCGTCTGTCGGGTAATCATCTGCCGACGCCCTGGATGACCGGCGCGAGCGCAGGTGACGGGCATGCTGACTTGAATTGGGAAACGCTCGCTTCCGCCGCGTCCTACCGGCTCAAGCGCGGGGTCTCCGAAAGCGGCCCCTTCACGGTCATCGCGGACGGGTTGACGGAAACCTCCTTCACGGACACCGCGGTGCAGAATGGCACCACGTACTACTATGTGGTCTCCGCCCTCGTGCCCGGCGGGGAGACGCCCGATTCGGGAGCGCGTGTCGCAACCCCGGTCGGTCCGCCGCAGATCGTCGGCTGGAACTACGACCGCTTCGGCACGGTCGGCGGCAGCGCCATCGCCGGCGTGGTTCCCGCTGCCAACTGGAACAACTCGTGGCCGGACAACCCGCTCAGCAACCTGATCGACAGCAGCGGCCTCCCGACCACGCTCGATATCAGCTACAGCTCCTACAACACATGGAGCATCCAGGGCAGCAACCCGGCTGCCGACGGCGACGGCACCTCGAACAAGCGCTTGTTGAACGGCTACCTCAACGCCGGCCCGGCCACCTGGAACCCGCCGACGACGCGGTCCTCCGTCACTCTCTCGCAGATTCCCCATGGCTACTACGATATCATCGTTTACTTCTCTTCCGATCAAGGAGGCCGGGAGGGTCAAGTCAGCGACGGCACCACGACCTACTACTTCAGCACGTCCGGCCCGGCCAGTATCTCGGGCACGAATGCGACCTTCGCCCGTACCACGCAGATGACGGACGAAGCCTGGCCCGATGCCAATTATGCCGTCTTCAGCGGTCTGACGGGCGAGGACCAGACGGTCGCGGTGCAGATGCGCGACAACAACGAATGGGCTGGCATCGCCGCGGTGCAGATCGTCCCGCAAGCCGATCCTCTCCCCGCCGCGCGGCTTCAGATCGAGGCCCAGGCCGGTGGCACCACCGCGCTTCTCACCTGGCCCGCAGGGCTCGGCACCGTGCTGTTAGAGGAAAGCGACGACCTCTCCGATTGGCTGCCCGCCGATCCCCAGCCGCAGACGAATTCCGCCATCGTGCCGCTCGGCTCCGCCCGCCGCTTCTACCGGCTGAGCCGCCCCTGAACCCTCCCCCTATGACACAAACCCCATCCATGACCTCGTACTCATCCATGAAAGCCCTCCTCGTCCTTTCCCTCGCCACCGTGGCCACGGCACCCGCCGCGATCATCAGTTGGAGCGTCGATCAATTCGGCACCGTCACCACCTCCGCCGGCGTGGTCTCAGCCGCGAATTGGAACAACACCGTCCCCTCGGGAGGCAGTCCCTATGTCGGCAAGACCGTCAGCGATCTGATCGATGACACCGGGGTGGGCACTACGCTCGACATCTCCTACGGCTCCTGGGGGGCGTGGAGCATCCAGGGCAGCCACCCGGGGACCGATGGCGACGGCTCCAACAACAAGGAGATGCTCAACGGCTACCTCAATGCCGGCCCGGCCGCTTGGAACCCGTCCGTCACCTCGTCCTCGGTCGCCATTTCCGAGATCCCGTACGCGAGCTACAACATCATCGTCTATTTTTCCGCCGATGTCGCCGGGCGTGAGGGCGAGGTCGTCAACGGCGCGACCACCTACTACTTCAGCACGCTCGGCCCGGCGAGCATCTCCGGCTCGAATGCCACGCTGACGCAGACGACATCCACCAGCAACTCCGACTACGCCGGTGCCAACTATGCCGTATTCACCGGCCTCAGCGGCACCTCGCAAACCCTCACCGTGCAGATGCGCGACAACGACGAGTGGGGCGGCATCGCCGGCTTCCAGGTGGTCGCCGTGCCCGAACCGTCCGCCGCGCTGCTCGGGGGCTTGGGCCTGCTCGGCCTGCTGCGCCGCCGCCGCGGCTGAAACCCTCCTTCGCCGGGGTCGCGGTTCAAGCGCGGCCCCGGCCATCAGAACCCAAAGAGTAAACCCATGAAGATGCACATCGCTCTCGGCCTCGCCATGACCCTCTCGGCGCGGGCCTCGTCCATCGGTTGGAACCTGGACCAATTCGGCACCGTCTCCGCCACCGCCGGAGTGGTCTCCGCCGCCAACTGGAACAATACCGTCCCCGGAGGCGGAAGCCCCTGGGTCAACAAGATCGTTAACGACCTGAACGACGACACCGGGACGCCCTCCACGCTTGATATCTCCTACGGTTCCTGGGGGGGGTGGCGCATTCAGGCCAGCCAACCGGGCGCCGACGTCGACGGTTCCAACAACAAGGCGCTGCTCAACGGCTACCTCAATGCAGGTCCTGCCGGCTGGAACCCGTCCGTCACCTCCTCATCGGTCGCCATCTCCCAGATCCCGTACGCGAACTACGACATCATCGTCTATTTCTCCTCCGATGTCGCCGGGCGCGAGGGTTCGGTGACCGATGGGACCACGACCTACTATTTTAACTCGACGGGACCGGCCAGCATCGCGGGTAACAACGCTGCCTTCGCGCAGGCGACCGACACCACGACAGCGGGCTATTCGACGGGGGCGAACTATGCCGTCTTCAGCGGTCTTTCCGGAGCCGCCCGGACCATCACCGTGCAGATGCGCGACAACGACGAGTGGGGCGGCATCGCCGGCTTCCAGGTGGTCGCCGATCTTACGGGCGTCCCGGAGTTCGGTCTTCAGCCGGAAGATACATCGGCCAGCGTCGGCTCGACCGCGACCTTCACCGCTTCCGCCGCCGCGGATCCCGCGCCGGACCTTCAGTGGGAGTATTCGGCCAATGGCACCAGCGGCTGGACTCCGATCTCCGGTCAAACCTTGGGTACGCTCACGCTGGCTGGTGTAGCGCTCACGGACGAAGGATACTACCGCCTGGTCGCGACCAACGTCAACGGATCGGACACCAGCGAGGCCGCCTTCCTCGATGTCTTCTACGCGAATCCCGAAATCGTCACCCAGCCCTCGGACGCTTATGCGGTGGAGGGTTCCACGGCGCAGCTTTCGGTCATCGCCTTCGGATACGAAACGTTGAGCTACCAGTGGTACAAGGGAGCCTCGCCGCTTTCCGGAGAAACTTCGGACACGCTGGTCCTCTCCAATGTCGATCCGGAAGACGCGGGCGACTACACCGTGGAGATCACCGATAGCATCGAGCCCGGCCTGGTCACGACCTCCGACACCGCAACGGTTTACACCTTTCCGGCTTGGAACGGTCTGGTCAGCCACGATGCCTTCGACACTGCTGCGGGATACACGGCGGGTGAACTGCCGCTCCAGGACCCGGCCGTCACTGGTTACACCGGACCATGGGTGGACATCGATTTCGCCAATGCCGAGCCCGCCGTGAGCACCGGATCGCTGGCCTATGCGAATCCGCTCTATCTCGGCTCCAGCGGCGATCAGGTCGGGAACCCGGCTGATGCCGCCGGGATCGGCACGGGCAACAGCGGGCGTACTTACCGCCTGCTTGAACCGGCCCTCGTCACGGCGGGCAACACCACCGGTGTCCGCTACCTGAGCTGGCTCTACAAGACCGGCAACGAAAACGCCGCCGCCAATGCCTCCACCCACTCGACGCTTGCGCTCTACCACAATACCGGTGGGGCAGCTCCGGCCGGGGATGCCGCCCAGCGCGTCTTCTCGGCGGGCATTTCCGATGCCGACTACGGGTTCACCGGCTACGGCTTCCGCTGCAACGACAGCTTGGTCGGTGATCTCGCGACACCTGCCGATGCCAATGTCCACCTCTTCGTCGTGAAGTTCGACCTCGGCGAAACCACCGGTGCCGACAGCGTCACGGTTTGGATCGATCCAGCCCTTGGCTCGGGCGAACCGGCGGGTGGCCAGACGATCTCGGGCCTGGACCTGCAGTTCGAGTCGCTGGCCCTCTCCGACTACGCCAGCAACTCGATGGCGTGGGACGAGATCCGCTGGGGAAGCAGCTTCGACAGCGTGACCTTGAATCCGAATCCGGGCACCGACTTCGCTGCGTGGATCGCCGGCTATCCGGGGGTGGGTGCGCTCGATGGCCTCGATGACG
>CBFGPU010000247.1:0-5332 GCA_965650715.1 uncultured Haloferula sp.
GCAACACCTCCGCCACCACCTCCCGCCCCCGCGACCGGAACCATTCCGCCAGCAACCCCGCCTGCGTCGATTTTCCGGTGCCGTCGATGCCTTCGAGGACGATAAAGAGGCCGCTGTGGTTCATCAGGAGGGTGCGGCACGCTCCCAAACCCGGACGCGGAGGGCAAGGGTGGATGTGCATGACCCGGTCCGAGAACCATTCAAGGACATCGCTTCCGATGCCTGCCCCCCTGCTCCACGCCTTCGTTGACAGATCATTTTCCACCGCTCAGACAGCGCCTGCATGAAATTCTCCCCTTGCCTCAAGCTGGCGACCGTTGGCCTCGCCTCGATGACTCTCCCCAGTTGCGTGAACTATCACAGCTTGCCGACCGACTATAGCGGTCCGGTCGCGGTCATCCGCGGCACCTCGGCCCAGAAGAACATTTTCAAAGGCCAAGCCTTCACCGTCACCAAGGTGGATGGAAAACAGGTCTACGGCCGCGGCGCGGTTGCCACCCCGACCGGTGGCGGACCGGTGCTCGCCGTTCAGGAGCCCGAGGTGAGGATCCTCCCGCAGCCGGTCACCCTCACGCTGACCGGCAGCACGATCTACGCCGCGGACGGCCCCGCCCTCATCGACAGCATGGCCGGTGGCGCCCGGCACGTCAGCGGGGACCTTTCCTTCACGCCCAAGGCAGGCGGTGAGTACCGCGTGAAGGGCGTCTTGGACAAGGGCTCCGAGTCCGTGTGGCTGGTCGAAGAAAAGACCGGAAAGACGGTCGGCGGGAAGATCACCAAATCCCGCTAAGTCATCTTCCGGGGAAGTCAATTCGGGCGGCGACCTTGTACTTCCAGCTTGGCCCTCTCCCGGGCTTGAACTAACAAACGAGCCATGCCTTCCCCGGACTCCCTGCGCTCGGCCATCCGCGATGTCGTCGATTTCCCGAAGCCCGGGATCGTCTTCAAGGACATCACGCCCATCCTCGGCGATGCCGCGCTCTTCCGCGATGCCATCACCCTGCTCGCGGACACCGCGGGCGGACAGACGATCGACAAGGTTGTCGGCATCGACGCCCGCGGCTTCATCTTCGCCGCCGCGGTGGCCGACCGGCTCGGCGCGGGCTTCGTGCCGGTGCGCAAAAAGGGCAAGCTGCCTTGGAAGACCCGCCAGGTGGCCTATTCGCTGGAATACGGCGAATCGGTCGTGGAGCTTCATGAAGACGCCGTGGCTCCGGGCGAAACCGTCCTCCTCGTGGACGACCTTCTGGCGACCGGCGGCACCGCCGGCGCGGCCCTCCAATTGCTCGACCAGCTCGGAGCCAAGGTCGCCAGTGTCGCATTCCTGATCGAGCTCGGCTTCCTCAACGGCCGCGCCCGGCTTGGCGACCACAAGGTGGATTCGATCCTGATCTACGATTGAGGGTGACGGAATCATACCGGCACCGATCCGGATTCATCCTTGCCTTGAATTGTTCTCATCGGCTCCGGGCAGCCGTGACAATCCCGCCGCTTGCCCTTCCCAGCGCGAGGGCGTATCCCGTCCCTCCACATCGCCATCCGGCAAGTTCGTCATTAATCCTTCGCCTGCCATGTCCTGGTCCACCTACGCCGCCTCGCTGATCCGCTATCCCCAGATCGGCTTCTCGCTCGATACCTCCCTGATGGATCTCGACGAAGCCTTCTTCGCGAAGATGGCTCCCAAGGTGGAGAAGGCCTTCGCCGATATCGCCGCCCTCGAGGCCGGTGCCATCGCCAACCCCGACGAAGGCCGCATGGTCGGCCACTACTGGCTGCGCAACGCATCGCTGGCACCGACCCAGGAGCTGCGCGACGCGGTCACCAAGCCCCTCGCCGACCTGAAGTCCTTCGCGGAGAAAGTCCACACCGGCCAGATCAAGCCCCCGGGCGGCGGCATCTTCCAGCGCATCCTGCTCATCGGCATCGGCGGTTCCGCCCTCGGCCCGCAACTTGTCGCGGAAGCCATCGGCCACGGCGCGCGGATGCCGATCCACTTCTTCGACAACACCGACCCCGCCGGCATCGACCGCGTCCTCTCCGACATCGGCACCGCCGGTCTCGCCAACACCCTCGTCGTCGTGATCTCCAAGTCCGGCGGCACCCCTGAGACCCGCAACGGCATGGTCGAGGCCAAGGCCGCCTACGACGCCGCGGGCATGGACTTCGGCAAGCACGCCGTGGCCGTGACCGGCGAGGGCTCGAAGCTCGACCAATTCGCGGTCAAGGAAGGCTTCATCGCCCGCTTCCCGATGGAAGATTGGGTCGGCGGCCGCACCTCCGTGATGTCCACCGTGGGCCTCGTGCCCGCCGCGCTGCAGGGCATCGATATCGACGCCTTCCTCGCCGGTGCCACCGCCATGGATGCGGAGACCCGCAAGCCCGGCGAAAAGAATGCGGCGATGCGCCTTGCGCTCGCCTGGTATGCCTCGGGCAATGGCAAGGGTGAGAAGGACATGGTGGTCCTGCCCTACAAGGACTCGCTGGTGCTGTTCTCCAAGTATCTCCAGCAGCTCGTGATGGAGTCGCTCGGCAAGGAACACGACCTCGACGGCAACAAGGTCAACCAGGGCATCGCCGTTTACGGCAACAAGGGCTCGACCGACCAGCACGCCTACGTCCAGCAGCTCCGCGACGGCGTGCCGAACTTCTTCGCCACCTTCATCGAAGTCCGCAAGGGCCGCCACGGCGACTCGATCGAAGTCGAGCCGGGCAACAGTTCCGCCGACTACCTGCAGGGCTTCCTGCGCGGCACGCGCAAGGCGCTCTACGATTCCGGCCGGAAGTCGGTCACCATCTCGATCCCGGAAGTGACGCCCTTCCAACTCGGCGTGCTCATCGCCCTCTTCGAGCGCACCGTCTCCTTCTACGCCTCCCTGGTGAACATCAACGCCTACCACCAGCCGGGCGTCGAAGCCGGCAAGAAGGCCGCCGCCGTTTTCCTCGACCTTCTCGGTGCCGTCCGCAGCCGCCTCGTCTCCGAAGCGAAGACCGCCCAGCAGATCGCCTTCGAGACCGATGCCGATCCGGAGGATGTCTATCACTGCCTGGTGCACCTCTCCTCCAACGGCGAGGCCCAGATCTCCATCGGCGACACACCGGCGGAAGACAGCTTCTCGCTGTAGGCGGCGCTGGCTTCGCAAGCCGCGGCCGATCTTCGGACCAAGACGACACCTCCGCGGCTTGCACCTCTCTGCCAAATGAGTGCGGCCGCGGGATCATCTCAGATCGCATGCGAGATCTCCGACGGCACGGCCTCGAGATCGTGGCAGGCGCGGATGAATCCCGCCGCGCTCCACGCCTGATAGGCCTTGCCCATCGGCCGCCCCGTCACGCCGTGGTGCCATTCGTTGAATTCCCACGGGTGGGACGTGCCGAGCTGACAGGTCCTCGCGAGCTTCACCAACTCCCGCTGCGCGAGTTCTCCCAACCCGAGCCGGTGGATGAAACGCACCCACATCGAGCCAATGAAGGGCCATAAGCCGCCGTTGTGGTAGTGGTTGGGCAGATTGAGAAGATTCACCGTGTAGTAGGAGCGCCACTCGGGGTCCCCCGCCTGCACCGGCGGATAGAGATTCTTGACCGGGCCGGGATCGTTCACCCCGCTACCCCACAGGAAACGGAAGGTCATCAACGCGCGGTTCTCGTCGAGCAGACCGGTGAGGAAGGCCAGGAGGTTTCCGCAGACATCGCAGCGCCAACTGTAGCTGAAGGGCGACACTTGCGCGACCAGGTAGCGGGCATCGCCCAATGCGTACTGGGTGTCGGTGAAACTATGCCCGATCACCCCGTCGTCCCTGGTGGTCGTGGGCCAGAAGGTCCGCAGGAACTTCTGCCGGACGAAGCGCGTGTGCTTCACGTAGTCATCCGCCCGCTCATGGTCCCCGAGCTGCCTGACCAGGCGGGAGTAACAATCGAGGGCGCGGTACCACAGCACCTCGTCGTAAAGGACATGATAGCTGAAGCCGAAGAGGTCCGCCCAATCGCTCGCCTCGGGGATCTCGAGGAGCCCGCAGTTGTTCGAATCATGGGCGGCCAGCCAATCCATCGCCTTTTGGAGGCGTGCTGCATGGCGCTCCGCCAGGCTCCAGTCGTTCCGCGCCTCGCAAAGATGGACAATGCCGATGATGATCCACATCACGCTGTCGATGCTGGCGATACCGCCCACGCCGGCGTATTCGGCCTCGCCCGTTTCGATGTTCACATTTGCAGGGATCTGCCCGTTCGGTCCTTGTCTGACCAAAAGCGTGTCGAAGGTATCGATCTGCGCCTGCCGGATGTCCTCGTCCTCCAGATCGATCGTCCATAGCGCGGTGATCGCCCCGTCCCGGGCCCAAACCGAGCGGTAGTTGGCGTCCGTGCCGTAGACCACATTGTCGGCGAGCGAGCAGGCGCTGAAGCCCTTCGGCGTCACATTCTTCCGCACCACCTCGATCGCTTTCAAATAGCCCTCCGCAAGCAGCTCCCGTTCGGCATCGCTCAGTGCCCGGTACTCTTCAGGTCGGAACAGGATCTTCGGCATCGGGTAGACTCGCGCCGGGCTGCCGGGACGTCAAAGTCCGACTTCTGAAACGTCATCGTGGGCACTGTAGAGGCCACGATACCGGTCGAAAACCGCAAGCGTGCGCCGGGCGATCCCGGTCCATCCGAATTGCCTCCGGGCGAAGCGGGAGCCTTCCAGCGACAAACGTTCGCGCAACCTCGGATAGCGCAGGGGCATCCCCAGCATCGCGGCAAATTCTTCCGGTTGCTTCGGATCGGCGAAGAGGGCATGCGTGCCGAATTCCAAGGCTTCGTGCAAACCTCCATGCACCGTCGTCACCACCGGCGATCCACAAGCCATCGCCTCGATCGCCGTCATACCGAAGGGTTCGTACCGGGAGGACAGGGCGAAGACCCCCGCCGCGCGATAGTAGTCCGCCATTTCGTCATCCGAAACATAGCCGATCCAGTTCACCTGCTCCTCCAAGCCCAGATCGCGGACCTGCCGTTTCCACTTCCCGACGCGTTCGCGGTCACGCTCGGATCCCGCCCCGATCGCAAGCTGCAACCGCGCCTTCGGAACCAGCCGCCGCAATGCGGGAAGACTGCCGATCAACAGATCGATCCCCTTGTTCGTCGCCGCCCGCCCGACGCAGTACACATCATCGGCCGCAAAACCGAACTTCGCGCGCAGTTCACGGATCCGGGCGGGCTGTGCGGGCGTGAAACGCTGCTCGTCGATCCCCGGCGGGATCAGGGTCACATGATCCCGCGGAATGCCATAGTCCGAGTGGATCAAATCCACCTGCTGCTCGGTGGTGGCAATGATGTGATCGCAATTCCGATAGACCAG
>CBFGPU010000248.1:0-5317 GCA_965650715.1 uncultured Haloferula sp.
CGATCGCGATGGTCTGGCTGATCATCGACATCTGGCTGCGCACGAACCGGCCGAAGATGACGCCGCCGGAGGACGTGGCCACCGCGCAGGACCGTTTCCGCGCGGGCGACTACGTGGGTGCCTACCAGGCGATGAAGGCGGCGACGAGCCCCTTTGCCGAAGTGGTGCGCGCCGCGCTGGGGTCGATCGGCCACGGCAAGGACGCCACCGAGGAAGCGCTCTATTCCACCGTGGACAAGATCAACTCCACGCTCCAGACGCGGATCAACTACCTTTCGGTGATCGGTGTCTGCGCCCCGATGGTGGGTCTGCTCGGCACCGTGGGCGGCATGAAGGGCGCCTTCGGTTCGCTGGGTCAGGACGGCCTGTCGAGCGGGGTGGGCGAGCTTGCCGGCCACATCGGCGAGGTGCTTGTCGCCACCGCGACCGGTCTGCTTGTCGCGATTCCGGCCTTCGCGGCCTTCTATTTCCTGCGCAACAAGCTGCAGGGTGCGATGCACAACCTGCAGGACGAGTCCGAGCGCCTGTTCCGCAACGCTCCCTACGAGTATCTCCAGAACACCGACGTGGGTCAGGAAGAAACCTACGCCGCCCTGCCGAACTGGATCGAGAATCCGGAAGGCTGACAGTCCCTTCCCGGGAGGTTCCAAGTTTCAAGGAACGCCCGGAATCGGATCTTCACTCAAAAAACAACCCTTTAAGAATCTAATACCATGGGTGGTGGAGGAGGTGGAGGAGACGGGGAACCGGAGTTCCAGATTGCCCCGATGATCGACGTGCTGCTCGTGCTGCTCGTGTTCTTCGTCATGATCACCTCGGCCGAGGTGTTGAAAGTCGACAAGGAACTGACGCTGCCGATCTCGCCGAATGCCAAGAAGAAGGAGCCGGAAATGGCCAAGCACGAGGTCGCGGTGAACGTGCGCCTCGACAAGACCACCAACAAGGGCGTGCTGACCATGGACGACCGCGTCTATGAGGACTGGCAGCCGATGGTGGAGCAGCTCAAGAAAATGAAGGAGAAGGATCCGCTGATCCGGGTGGTGGTGCGCGGCGACCGCGAACTGCCTGCCGGCGAAGTCCAGCGCGTGATGAACCTGATCGGCGAGGCCGGAGTGGCCGACATCGCCTTCGCCGCCTCGAACAAGTGACCCACCGATGAAAAAGAAACGTAGTCACCGCAGGAAGCGGGAAGGCGAGGTCAACATGGGTTTCCAGATCGCGCCGATGATCGACGTGGTTTTCGTGATCCTGCTCTTCTTCATGGTGAAGGCGGGCGACATCCAGGTGGAGAACGCCCACATCACCAAGCTGCCGGGCACGGCGGAGCCGACGAACACGGCAACGAGCATGCCGGACGAGATTTCGGTCGTGGTCGAGGATGACGGTCAGGTCTACATGAACGAGGAGCCGCAGGACACCCCGGAGTCCAAGGACCTGCCGCAACTGGCCAGCAACCTGTTCGCGCTGAAGCAAAGCGCGGATTCCACGGGTTCCGAGGTCCTGGTGACCATCTACGCGAATGAACTGGCGAAATACGAGCGCGTGGTGGAAGTTCTCGATGCCCTCACCCGCGCCAAGATCAGCAACGTGACCTTCCAGGCCGGTGCTCCCGAGTGAGCGGCGGTTTTCACAATCAATTCCCTAAGAAAAATCCGGCTCTCCCGTTACAATCCGGGAGGGCCATTCGTGCCCTTTTTGCCGCCCCCGGGCTGAAAAATCCGAAAACACCCCGCCATGAACCAGAACGACGACGGATCGTTTGATTACTACGAAACGAACGAGGCCGAGCAGCCCCAGGAGCACCATGCGGTGCTGCTGGAGCGCAAGAAGCTGAGCCTCTGGCAGCGGATCGGCGGCGGCGCGCTGTCGATCGCCATCCTTTTCCACGTCGTCCTGCTGGTGCTGGGCGCCTTTTGGGTCTTCAAGGTCATTTATCCGCCGGAGAAGACCGTGGACTTCATGCCGAACGGCGGCGGCGGTGGCGGCGGCGGCGAGCGCGGCATGCAGTACGAGGTGCAGAAGAAGAAGGCCCAGCTCACCCCGACCCAGAACGTGAAGCGCGTCTTCGCGGAGGGGGCGACCTCGAATTTCGCGATCCCGGATCCGGGCGACAATTTCGGCGAGATGTCCACGCTCAGTTCGCTGAGCGGCGGCGGCATGTCGGGCGGCCTCGGCGGTGCCGGCAGCGGCAGCGGTTTCGGCAATGGCAGCGGCGGCGGTCGCGGCGACGGCAAGGGTTTCGGTTTCGGCGGCGGCGGCAGCGGCCAGCTTTTCGGCCTGATCCCCGAGGACATGCGCAAGCGTTGCTCCGCGGAGGACCGTTTGGAACGCCTGACCCAGAACGGCGGCACCCCCGCCTGCGAGGAGGCGGTGAAGAAGGCGCTGGCCTGGCTGAAGTCGAAGCAGAATTCCGATGGCTCCTGGGGCAACAAGAACAAGGCCGCGATGACCGGTCTGGCGCTGCTAGCCTACTTCGGCCACTGCGAGACCCCCGTTTCCGACGAGTACGGCGAGTCCTGCATGAACGGGATCGTCTATCTGGTGAACCTCGGCGTGCGCAACGAGGGCAAGCTGAGCACCCAGCTCGGCGACAAGCACTGGCCCTACGAGCACGGCATCGCCACCTACGCCCTGGGCGAGGCGGCGACCTTCTGCACCCAGCTCAAGGTGGACGTGCCGAACCTCTTGGAAGTGACCAAGCAGGCCGGCCAATTCATCATCGACAACCAGCACGACAGCGGCGGCTGGGAATACTCCTACGAGCGCGAAGGCGACCGCGGCGGCGACGTTTCGATCGCGGGCTGGCAGATCCAGGCGCTGAAGGCCTGCGACCACTCGAAGAAGCTGATCAAGTACCAAGGCATGACCGGGGCGATCAACAAGGGCCTCAACTACCTTGCCAAGTGCCAGGACGGCAGCGGTGGCTTCGGCTACACCGGCACCGCCCCTTCCGGCGGCCTCGATTACCACACGCTCACGGGCGTGGGCATGCTCTGCCACCAGATGTGGGGCAAGGGCGGCCAGTCGCCGGTCAAGAAGGGTGCCGACTACATCCGCGAGAAGAGCAAGTTCGACTACAACAGCCAGTATGCCGACCTCTACGCCCACTACTACGAATCGCAGGCGATGATGCAGCGCGGCGGCGAGGACTGGAAGTTCTACAACAACATGTTCCGCGACCAGCTCCTGAACAACCAGGAGTCAGACGGTTCGTGGCGGATCCCGGGCGGTGGCCAGAAGATCCGCGCGGTGGCGGCCCAGTACGCGGACGCCAATGACGAGGGTGCGCTCTACCGCACCTGCCTCTGCACGCTGATGCTCGAGGTTTACTACCGCTTCCTGAGCACCGGCGGCGGTGGCGGCATGGGCGGTGGACGCCGCCAGATCTGAGGCGGGGAGGGTAGCATTCAGCTTTTCAAGGGAGCCCCGGTCGTATGGACCGGTGCCTTTCTTTTGATGCGGCGGGCCTGCCGGGGAACCGGAGGAATGGGGAGGAAAGGACGAATGCCCCGAACGGTAAGCAGGGGGCTCTTTTTCCTAAGCTTTTCCTCCGGGAGGGCGTTTGGCCGGTACATCCGATGACAAACGAAGACCCATACTTGGAGTTGGAGCCGGAGCCCGAGCCGGTGGTGGTCCCCGAAAAGCCCAAGGTTTCCGTATGGCGGAGGCTGGGCGGTGGCTCGCTCTCGATCTCGGTGATGATCCATGTGCTCCTGCTGTGCCTCGGCGCGGTGTGGGTGCTTAGGATCATCCCGCCGGTGGACAAGGAGAAGCATGTCGATTTCATGCCCACCGGGGGTGGCGGAGGCGATCCGTCCGTGAACGAGCGGAGCAAGCAGAAGCAGCGGGCGAGCATGATGCGGCCGAACATGGCGCGAGTCGTGGCGGTGGACGCGATGAGCCCGTTGACGTTGCCGGAGCAGGACGAGAGCACGCAGATGGCCGCCCTGGGTTCGATCGGCTCGGGGAGCTTGTCGGGGGGCCTCGGCGGCAGCGGCAGTGGCGGAGGAAAAGGCAATGGAACCGGGAAGGGTTTCGGCGACGGGGTCGGGCCCGGCAAGGGCATCGGCACCGGCCTCGCGAATCCGTTCGGCATGGTCGATCCGAACGAAAACGCGCTGGAGGGGACCTTCTACGACTTGAAGCAGACCTCGAAGAGGAAGCCGTCGGATGTGACCAACGAGAGCATCCGCGACGTGATCTACGAGTTCGTGAACCGCGGCTGGAAGGAGAGCATCCTGGACGACTACTACCGCGCGAGCCAGAAGCTCTACCAGACGAAGATCTACATGCCGGTGATGCCGGCGGATTCGGCACCGGCGGCCTTCAACTGCGAGAAGGAAGTGCAGCCGAGCCGCTGGGTGGTGGTTTACCGCGGGATGGTGACGCCGCCGCGGAGCGGGAAGTACCGCTTCGTGGGCGCGGGCGACGACGTGCTGGTGGTGCGCTTCAACGGCAAGCATGTCTTCGACCACGGCTGGACCTCCGGGACGACCGGGATGTACCTCGCGGGAAAGGGCGTGGAGGTGCTCAAGGGCCTGACGGAGGACGACGCGATGAAGGATCGCTTCAAGAAGGACTATCCGATGAAGATGCCGGTGAAGTACTACGAGTACGATACCACGCGGAATTGGAATGCTCCCCTGGGCGGCCTGGCGGCGGGTGCGGAATTCGAGGCGGAGGCGGGCAAGAAGTATCCCATCGAGATCCTGATCAGCGAGATTCCGGGCGGATTGTTCTGCGCCTCGCTCTTGATCGAGGAGGTGGGGCAGAAGTATGCGGAGAGCCCGAACGGTTCGCCGGTGTTCCCGCTGTTCCGGTTGGATGGCGAGATCCCGCCGCCGACCACGGCGGACAATGCCCCGCCCTACGACCCGAACGGCCCGGTGTGGAAGCGCGTGCAGGGGCGCGGGAAACTGGATTTCTAGGAGGATGCTCGACAATCGCGGCGCATCCGGACAGGGTGCGCCGCGAATCCAACAAGGAGGACATCATGAAGAACTCCGCATCACAAAACGACGACTGCTTTCTACGAGCGCTCCAGTAAGCGCCGGAAAGGTTTCCCCTCCGAGACGCGCGTGAAGCGCGGCCACCGGGTGGTGAACGGTGACAAGGAACTCAGCGAAAAGCTCGGCAGGAACGATCCCTGTCCCTGCGGTTCCAGTTCCAAATTTCAAGAACTGTTGCATGCGCACCGGCGATTACGACGGGGCTCTGCGGGACCACTACTTTTAGGGAGTGATGCCTGACATGCACGCGGGGCAGGTCGCCCGCGTCACCCTTTTCACTCGGTCACGATCTCGCCGATCGAGATCCA
>CBFGPU010000249.1:0-5311 GCA_965650715.1 uncultured Haloferula sp.
CCCCGAGCCTTTCTTGTTTGGGTTCAGTGGCCGTCCTTGGGGAAGGGCGGCCACTTCTTTTGCCGTGGTCGTCACAGGCTGGAAAACTCCAGCGAGAAGCGGGCGAGGTATTTCTTCAGGCGGTCCGCGTCGTTCGCCACCGTGCGCTTCCGGCGCGAGACGGCGAAAAGCTCGCGCCCGGCATCGGACAGGCTCTTGCAGCGCCGGCAGACGGCGATGACATGGGCCAGTTGCACCCGGTCGAAGGGATCGATTTCATCCACCGCCGGTCCAAGCAGCGATTCGAGATCGCAGGTCTCCGCGGCGGATGCCGCGCTTCCCGGACGATGCCAGCTCTCCTTGAGCCGAACAATCTCCTCTTCCACTTCTTCCACCCGGATCCTGCCGCGGGGTGCCAGCGTCGCCATGCGGGTGACGGCGGCATTGAGATCGCGGAAGTTGCCGGACCATGGCGTATCGGGCGATTCGGCGAAGCGGAGGAAGGCTTGGCGCGCCTCCTTGTTGAAAGTGGCCCGGCGGCCCTGCGAACCGCTGAAGCGTTCCAGCTCGAAATCGAGATTCGGCGCGATATCCTCCCGGCGTTTCGCCAGCGAAGGCAGCGCAAAGGTCCAGAGATGAATGCGGGCCAGCAGGTCCTCGCGGAAGGTCCCATTCCCCACCGACTCGCGCAGGTCGCGGTTCGTGCCGGCGATGAGCTGGAAATCGCTCCTTACCGGCCGGTCGGCACCGAGGGGAAGGAATGTCTTGTCCTCCAAGGCGCGCAGCAACATCGCCTGCTCGTCCAAGCCGAGCTCGCCGATCTCATCGAGGAAGAGCAAGCCCCCGTCGGCCTCGCGCAGCAGGCCGGGCCGGTCCTTCTGCGCTCCGGTGAAGGAGCCGCGGACGTGGCCGAAAAGGGCGGAGGCGGCGGTGTCCCCGGTGAGCGTGGCGCAGTTCACCTCCACGAAGGATCCGCGCAGGCCGCCGCGCTGCTTGCGCAGCTCGAAGACACGCCGCGCGAGATGCGACTTGCCCGCGCCGGTGGGCCCGGTGAGCAGAACGGGAGCCTGCGACCGCAGCGCGACCTGCTCGATGCGGTCGATCAACGAATTGAAGGCGGCATTGCGCGTGGCGATGCCGCTCTTGAGGAAATCGGTGGTCGTCTCCTGGTCGCGGGCGAACCTCGTACTAAGCGTATCGTACTTCGAGAGATCGAGATCGATGAGCGCATAACGCCCCGGTCCCTTGTGACGGGGACGGGCACCGCCGGGCGGCGGGGAAGTCTGCACCAGGATACCCGGGAGAAAGCCCGCCTCCACCAGCAGGAACAGCGAGATCTGTGCGATGTGCGTGCCGGTCGTGATGTGGATGTAGTATTCCTCGCGCTCGGGATCGAAGGTATAAGCGCGGGCCCAATCGTGAAGGGCCCCGTAAACGCGCGCGAGGTCCCAAGGATCGCGCCCGAAGTCCAACTCGTGATGGCGGAGTTCCGTCTCCGGTGAAACCAGCCGGATATCCGCCGCGACCTGATCCCGCAACTTCGTGAAATGCGGCTCGGCGAGCAGTTCGAAGCGGTCGAAGAGCAAATCCCCATGCTGGAAGAGAGAGACCGTGGGCCGCCAGTCATCCCAGCGCCCCGGCAGGCTGCCCGTGTCCAGCCGGGTCCCAAGGAGACCGATCACCACTCTCTTCATGGGATAAGTTCTTATCCCATTGGATATTCCCAGTGGAACTCAAATTTCAGATCCGACGTACCGACAGGACGACCAACAAAATTTTCATGCTGATATTCTGCAAGTTACAGCTTCCGAATCACCCTCCCCCGAAGGCTTGGCACGACCGATGCCAATACTCTAACCGTCCGCAGCAAACCACGGACGCACGAACATGGCGAACAAGAACCTATTCAAGAACCTGCGGGGTGCCCTCGTCCCGCGGGCCACGACCCGGAACGATGCCGGCGGGGTTGCCTACGAGCTTTCACCCGAAGCGGCGCTGGCCCGGATGGCGGTGACGGGATGCTTCGGCCGGACCTATTACGCCTCGCCGGAACTCCAGCTCGACCGAGTGCTCGACGCGGCCCGGCAGGTGGATACGGATTTCCTGGCGCGGACGGCGCTCTACGCCCGGCGCAAGGGCTACATGAAGGACATGCCTGCCTTGCTCTGCGCGGTGCTCGCCACCCGCGATCTCGACCGGCTCGCCGAGATCTTCCCGCAAGTCATCGACAACGGGAAGATGCTTCGGAACTTCGTGCAGATCCTGCGCTCCGGCGTGACCGGGCGGAAGTCGCTCGGTTCCGCGCCGAAGCGCCTGGTCCGGCAGTGGTTCGAACGTGCCACGGAACGCCAGCTCATCGACGCCACCGTGGGCAACTCGCCCTCCCTGGCGGATGTCGTGAAGATGGTCCACCCGCGCCCGGCCGATGCCGGCCGCGAGGCCTTCTACGCATGGCTACTAGGAAAGGCGTACCAAACCGAATCGCTGCCGCAGACGCTGCAGCACTTCGAGGACTGGAAGACCACCCGCGAGGGCAATGTTCCGGACGTTCCGTTCCAGATGCTCACCGCGCTGGAACTGGGCGAGAAGGAATGGACCGCCATCGCCGTGACCGCCTCCTGGCAGGCCACGCGGATGAACCTGAACACCTTCCTACGCCACAACGCACTGAAGGACGGGCATGTCGCCGGGCTACTCGCCAAGCGGTTGTCCGATCCGGAGAAGATCCGTCGCGCCCGGGCATTCCCCTACCAGCTCATGGTCGCCTACCTCAACACCGATGCCGGAATGCCGAAGGTCCTGAAGGAAGCCCTTCAGGACGCGATGGAAGTCGCGATCAGCAATGTGCCGGAGATCAACGGCAAGGTCGTCGTCTGCCCGGACGTGTCCGGCTCGATGAGCTTCCCGATCACCGGCTACCGGAAGGGCTCAAGCTCGAAGGTGCGGTGCATCGACGTGGCGGCCTTGGTCGCCGCGGCCTTCCTCCGGAAGAATCGCGATGCACAGGTCCTGCCCTTCGAGTGCGGCGTCGTGGATCTCCGGCTCAACCCGCGCGACTCCGTGATGACGAACGCGACCAAGCTGGCGAAGATCGGCGGCGGGGGAACCAACTGCTCCGCACCGCTGGCGAAGCTCAACGCGGAGAAGGCCGCGCCGGACCTCGTGATCTTCGTCTCCGACAACGAGTCCTGGGCCGACCCGAAGGCGGGCCGCGGAACCGCGGTGATGACCGAATGGGAGAAGCTCAAGACCCGCAACCCGAAGGCTCGCCTGGTCTGCATCGACCTGGTGCCGAACACCACGACGCAGGCACCCGACCGCAAGGACATCCTGAACATCGGCGGCTTCAGCGACACTGTCTTCGACCTCATCGCCGCCTTCGCGGCCGGGGCCGATGGAAGCGATCACTGGATCCGCGAGATCAACACCCAACCTCTCAATGAACGCATGAAAATCGCATGACCCCTTTGCCGTCGCGGCGGATACCCGTGAGACTACAACGTACCACCAACCGTTAGGCGTAACAGCCAAGCCGTCTCACCAATCCTCGCCGCCGCGACGGCAAATTCTTAGCACCGCCGGATGCGCGCGGGACTACATCGGAAACCGAAGGCCGCGGGTTCGAATCCCGCCACCGCGAAAGCGGGCGTGGAGCAGTGGCAGCTCGTCGGTTGTAACGTCTCGACAAATCCTTGCCGGCGGCCTCTTTCGCGAATGCAGGGAAGACTACATCCTAATCCATTGGTCGCCGGTTCGAATCCGGTCCCGCTCCAGCGGGTAGCTCAGCCAGGTAGAGCAGTGAGAAAAACCGTCTTCCCGTTCCTTGTCGCGATTCACTTTCCAACAACTTTCCGCGAATGCGGGAAAGATTACACCGGTCGTTGGTTCGAATCCAACCCCGCTCCGGCGGGTAGCTCAGACGGTAGAGCAGTCATCACGGATCTTTCCAAACTTTGTCGCGGTTCCCTTCCAACAAGATTCAACACGGCGAATGCCCGTGGAACTACATCCTTGATAAGGACCAGGTCGCCGGTTCGAGTCCGGCCCGGGCCACCAAATACGGCCCCGGTAGCTCAGTGGATAGAGCAGGTAAATACGTTTCACAGATCCTTGTCGCCGTTCTCCAACTTCATCGTGAATGCAGTAAAGACTCCATCTTAAAGAGATAGTGGGTGAAAACCCGTGCGGGTAAACCAAGTCCCGCCGGACCGCAAGGTCCGTGGCGGAATGTAGACGCGCTCCTGTCTTTGCAACCCTTGTCACGATGCCCCCTTTCCAACGAGTCTCCTCTCCAAATTCCATGCACACCATCCACAAAACCGACGAGGCCCTCGGCTTCCTGCCCCTGCCCGGAGATGCCGGCAAGCCGATCACCGTGGTCGGGACCGACGCGATCCGCGATTCCTTCGACGAAACCTGTCTCCAGCAGGCGGTGAACTCGCGGATGGCTCCGGGCGTGACGGACGTGATCCTGAACCCCGACGGCCACGCCGGCTACGGCGCGCCGGTCGGCTGCGTGATGGTATCGCCGACCCACATCTACCCGGGCCCGGTGGGCGTGGACATCAAGTGCTCGATGAGCTTGCTCCAGCTCGACATCCCGGAGGACGCGATCAAGGACAAGAAGGTCCGCCGTGCCCTCATCGAAGCGATCGTCCAGCGCACGCCGACGGGCGCGGGCAAGGGCCAGCGCTCGGTGAAGAAAGCCCGGCACGTGGACGAATTGACCGGCGTGCCCGCCGTGACGGAGGGCGCGACGGCGCGGGTGTGCAAGGCGCTAGGAATCCCGCCCGAGTGGGCGATCCGCTGCGAGGACTCCACCCATACCGGCCACGACGGGACCTATGATGCCCTTCGTAGCCGCCTGGATTGGATCCTGGCGCAAGGTCGCATCCGCAACTTCGCCGAGAAGCTCGGCCAGCTCGGATCCTACGGTGGCGGCAACCACTTCGGCGAGTGCGAGATCACCCGCATCACGGACCGGCCTTGGGCGCGCGACACGGCGAAATCCTTCGGCCTCAGGGACGGCCACGTGTCCTTCCTCAGCCATTGCGGATCACGCGGTTTCGGAAACCTGCTCGCGCAGGGCCAGTTCCGGGACTTGGAAAATAAGTTCCGCACCTGGTCCACGCCCTTCCCGGGCGCGGACAAGCAGCTCGTCTATGCCCCGCTCGGAACTCCGGAGGCGGATGCCTACCTCGATGACATGGCGCTCGGCGCGAACTTCGCGACCGTGAACCACCTGCTGATCAACGCACTCGTGCTGGAGGCCTTCCAGGAAGTCCTGCCGGGTGCGAAGGGACAGTTCGTGTACTTCATCTCCCACAATATC
>CBFGPU010000250.1:0-5307 GCA_965650715.1 uncultured Haloferula sp.
GGCGGCGAATCCACCCGGCCCGGGGCGCCGGAGGTGGGGGTGGAGGAAGAAATCGCGCGCACCCGGCCGGTGATCGCGGCGCTGCGGGCGAAGTGGGACGGCTGCATTTCGATCGACACTTCCAAGGCGGCGGTGGCGGCGGCAGCGATCAAAGCGGGGGCGGATGTCGTGAACGACGTCAGCGGGCTGACTGCCGATCCGGGGATGGCCGGGCTCTGTGCGGCAAGCGGCTGCGGGGTGGTGGTGATGCACATGCAGGGCGATCCGCGGACGATGCAGGTGGCACCGCACTATGACGACGTGGTGGCGGAGGTGCGGGCGTTTTTCGAGGAGCGGATGGTCACGCTCGTGGAAAAAGGGATCGGTCCCGAGGCGATCTGCTTCGATCCGGGCATTGGCTTCGGCAAGACCGTGGAGCACAACCTGAAGCTGCTGCGGGAGATCGGCTCGCTTCCGGCGGGAGGCAGGCCCTTGCTGCTCGGGGTCTCGCGGAAGTCCTTCCTCGGGCGGGTGCTCGGGAGCACGGATCTCGCCGACCGTTCCTGGCCGACGGTGGCGATCACGGCTTCCGCGCGGGAGGCGGGGGTGATGATCCACCGGGTCCACGAGGTGAAGGCGAACGTGCAGGCGCTGCGGATGACCGAGGCGATTTTGCACGGCGCGGATTTTCCCGAATAAGCGGCGGGTTCCTGCGTCGAAGCGGGTGATCACGACCATGAAAGCCATTTTTCTGAAATCCGCCGCCGTGCTGGTGGCGCTCGCAGGGACCTCGTGCATGACCACTTACGACGCCTACGGGCGCCCCGTACAGTCGGTGGACCCGGGAGCCGCCGCCGCGGGAATCGCCGCCGCCGGCCTGGTCGGCTACGCGGTGGGGCAGCACAACGACCACCATTACCACTACCACCCCCGCTACTACCACCGGCCCTACTACTGCTACTGAGCGGTGAATTTCGCCTGCAGGTCGAAAGGAAATGACAGCATGCTGGCGGTGGGGCTAGTATCCGTGGCGCGATGGTGTGGGAGCAGTTTAAAAATCACTGGCGGGACGGGATCGAGATCCTGATCCTGGCCATCGCGATCTATCAGATCTACCGGGCCTTCCGGGCGACGCGGGGCGCGCGGATTCTGGTCGGCCTGGTGGTGATCCTGGTGACGGTCACCTTGATCCTCTCGCAGTTCGAATTCCAGGTGATCTCGTGGTTGGTTCAACGGGCGGCGATCCTGCTGCTTTTCTCGCTGCCGATCATCTTCCAGCCGGAGCTGCGGAATGCCCTTTCGAAGCTCGGCAGCAGCCGGCTCTTCAGCTTCTCCAACAAGAGCCAGCTCGACTTCCTCGAGGTCTTCGAGGACTCGGTGGTGGCGCTTTCCAAGAAGCGGATCGGCGCGCTGTTCGCGATCGAGCGGGACATCGCGCTGAAGCCCTATGAGGAAACGGGCGTGACCTTGAACGCGGACTACTCGCCCGAGCTGGCGATGACGGTCTTTTTCCCGAAGACGCCGCTGCACGATGGCGGGATGGTGATCGCGAACAAGAAGATGTCCGCCGCGGCCTGCGTTTTCCCGGTAAGCCAGCGGGAACTGAGCGACCGCTCGATCGGCCTGCGGCACCGGGCGGCGATCGGCGTCACGGAGGAAACCGACTGCGTGGCGGTGATCGTGAGCGAGGAGACGGGCGCGATTTCGATTTGCATCGAGGGGGTACTGGAGCGGAATTTAGGCGAGGAGAAGTTCCGCGCGCGCATGGCCCAGATCTTCCTCGCCAACGATCACAAGGATGAAAAAGGCGCTCCGAAAGAACTGGGTCCCGAAGATCGTGTCGCTGCTGCTCGCGATCGCGATCTGGTTTCTGATTAAGGACTACCTGGAAGACAGCGGCGAGTATTACCCGCCGGGGCAAAGGCCGCCGAGGGCGCGAGTGATTCCGGAACCGGATCAGCCTTGACCGGGGGGGACGCTGCCTGCACGGCTGCGGGCGTGAGTTTCTTTGTCACCGGAACGGACACGGGAGTCGGCAAGACACGGTTTTCCTGTCTGCTTGTCGAGGCGCTCCGTGCGGAGGGGGTCGATGCGGCGGGCTTCAAGCCGGTGTGCTGCGGCGACCGGGACGACGCGGTGCTGCTGGCCGCGGCATCGGGCGGGCTGACGCCCGACGAGGTGAATCCGGTGTGGCTGAAAGCTCCGGTGGCTCCGCTGGTGGCGGGCATGCTGGAGAACCGGCCGGTCGATCCGGCGGATCTGGTGGGGAGGTTCCGGAGTTTCGCCTGCGAGCACCGGCTGGTGGTGGTGGAGGGTGCGGGCGGTTGGCGGGTGCCCTTGGCGGAAGGCTACGACATGGCGGATCTCGCCGCGGACCTCGGCTTGCCGGTGATCGTGGTGGTGGGCAACCGGCTGGGGGCCTTGAACCACACGATCCTGACGGTGGACTCGATCCGGGCGAAGGGACTGCCTATCGCCGGACTGGTGATCAACCATCTGGCGGACGAACTGGATACCGCGGCGATCACGAACAAAGGGATGATCGAGCAGCTTACCGGCGTGCCGATCCTGGCGGAGATCATCCACGGGCAGGATTTTCTGGAGGTGGAGCCGTTTCTCGATCCGGCGCGGTGAAAGGCCGACGGGCGATTTGAACAGGAGGGAAGGGAGAGAAAGGAGAGTCTGGAATGTCCGACGTCTTTGTTTTCTCCATTTGCTCCTGTTGAAGCTGTCCCAATTGGGTGGAGATCATCCACGGGCAGGATTTTTCGGCTGTCATCGTCTGGCTCCTGTGTTTCCTTCCCGCCGCCATGGCAGCTCTGACGACCTCTCTTCCGGACGCGACCGGACATTTCGGCAAATTCGGCGGGATGTTCGTGCCGGAGACCCTGATGGCTCCGTTGCAGGAGCTTTCCACTGCATACGATGCCGCGCGAAAGGACCCGGAATTCCAGCGTGAACTCGATGACCTCCTGCACAACTACGTGGGCCGCCCGACCCCGCTCTACTTCGCCGAGCGCTGGACCGAGAAGCTGGGCGGCGCGAAGATCTACCTGAAGCGCGAGGACCTGCTGCACACGGGTGCCCACAAGATCAACAACGCGATCGGCCAGATCCTGCTGGCGAAGCGGCTCGGCAAGAAGCGGATCATCGCGGAAACCGGCGCGGGTCAGCACGGTGTGGCGACGGCCACGGTCTGCGCCCGTTTCGGGATGGACTGTGTCGTTTACATGGGCGCCGTGGACATGGAGCGGCAGGCCCTGAATGTCGCCCGGATGCGGCTGATGGGTGCGGAAGTCCGTCCGGTGACGGCGGGACAGGCCACGCTCAAGGAAGCGGTGAACGAAGCCATGCGCGACTGGGTGGCCACGGTGGACCACACCCACTACATCCTCGGATCGGCGCTCGGTTCGCATCCCTTCCCGATGATGGTGCGCGATTTCCACCGGGTGATCGGCTTGGAGGCCCGCGAGCAGATCCTGGCGAAGGAAGGCCGTTTGCCGGACTTGCTGGTCGCCTGCGTGGGCGGCGGCTCGAATGCGATCGGCCTTTTCCATCCCTTCCTGCAGGACGAGGGTGTGCGGATGGTCGGCGTGGAGGCAGGCGGCCTGGGGATCCTGCCGGAGAAGCACGCGGCACGATTCCAAGGCGGCAAGTTGGGGGTGCTGCAAGGCACAAAGACCTGGCTGTTGGCGAACGCGGACGGGCAGATCGAGCTGACCCACTCGGTCTCCGCGGGCTTGGACTATGCGGCAGTCGGGCCTGAACACGCTTATCTTCAGGACATTGGCCGGGTGGAGTACACGTATGCCACCGATGACGAGGCCTTGGCGGCCTTCAAGGAGCTGGCGCACACGGAGGGGATTCTCCCGGCCCTGGAGAGCTCCCACGCGATGGCCTATGTGTCGAAGATCGCGGGGAGCCTGCCGAAAGACTCGATCCTGATCGCGAACCTTTCCGGGCGCGGCGACAAGGACGTGGAGCAGGCGGCAAAATATCTCTTGGGCGGGGTTTAGCAGGCGTGCCTCCCCTGCGAGGACCGCTTTGCGAATGAACCCGAAAACAAAGTCCATTTTTCTGACGGCCTGCTTGATGGCATTGTCGGCGTTCGACGCGCGAGCCTCCGATGCACGGGTGTTACTCACGGAATCGAATCTCTCCAAGGCGACTCGCTACTTCCATGAAGGGGGTGAGGTTACGCACCACCGCATCCGGATGTTCGTCGATTACCTGAGAGAAGCCAAGAGCCTGCCTGCTCCAGGCGACCTCGAGCCCCTGCTCGAAGACAAAAACATGGCCTGCCGGATTTTCTGCCCCTGGTGTTTGGCGGCGTTGATCGCGGATCTGCGCGACTATAGTCCCTTCTACCCGCCCGGATCGGAACGTGCAAAAATCGCCAAGGTTAAAGGGGCGATACCTAAGGAAAAAGCCAAGGCAGCAGCGAACCACGAGTAAATTCTCTCGCCTTGGAGAGCCCCCCACGCGATCGCGTATGTCTCCAAGAGCTCCTCAGGTCCGACCAAGCATAACTTTCTTATTGTCAAATAATAATGCCGTGGTAACAAGGGCGTGCAGCAGGCCGCGAAATTCCTGTTATCCCGGGTCTGACATATTTTTTCTCGCCCGGGACTACCCCGCTGCTTAGGTTTTCTTGAAATTCATGAAACCTCCCTTGGCAGTCTCCCTGCTGCTTGCCCTAGTCCCGACGGCCGACGCCATCGATATCCAGCTCAACGCCGCGCCGGGAATGGACGCGAACGCCTTGGCGGGGTTCCAGATGGCTGCGGCCTATTGGGAATCGCGGCTGACGGATTCCGTTCAAATCAACATCGATATCGGCTTCCAAGCGCTCTCTCCCGGGGTTCTCGGCCAAGCGGGCTCGGAGCAGTTCATCACCTCGGTTTCCAGCTATTTCGGTGCCCTTAGCGGGGACGGGAGTTCCTCCCACGACACGCTGGCGATCAGCAACCTGCCGACCCTTTCCGGTGCCGGGGGGCTGAGTTTCCTGACCCAGACGAACACCGAAGGCGGTAGTCTGACCGTCTCGCTGGACAACGACGACTCCGACAACAATCGCTTCTTGGCGCTCAACACAGCGACGGCGAAGGCGCTCGGGATGTACTCCAGCGCGGCGGCGGATGCCTCGATCACCTTCAGCAGCGCTTTCAGTTGGGACTTCGATCCGACCGATGCGAACGGCGTGGGAGCGGGGCTGCAAGACTTCGTAGGGGTGGCGATCCATGAAATGGGTCACGCCCTGGGCTTCACCAGCGGGGTCGATTTCGTGGACTATGCGATCACGAACAACCTCGATCTGGACTCCGGCTA
>CBFGPU010000251.1:0-5280 GCA_965650715.1 uncultured Haloferula sp.
CCGGGCACCGAGACCGCAGGCCTTCGCCCCGCACGCGATGAACTTCCCGAACCACGCCTCGCCTTCAGATGCCGTGCAGAAAAACTCGAAGCCGTCCTCGCCGGTGTAACCGGTCCGACACACCACCGCTTCGCCGCCTTCCACCGGGAAGCGCACGATGCCGTTGCGCGGCGGTAGGTCCCGACCGGGACAGGCTTTCGCGAAGACCGCCGCCGAATCCGGACCCTGCACCGCCATCCCGGCCCACAGCGCGCTTTCGTTCGAGAACTCCACGTCCTCCGGCTGGTGCTTCGCCATCCAGAAATAATCCTCCTCGATCATCGAGGCATTCACCACCAGGAAGAAGGTCTCCTCACCCGTACGATAGACGATCAGGTCGTCGATCACCCCGCCGCCTTCATTCAGCAGGAAAGAATACTGGCCTTGGCCGGGAGCGAGCTTCGCGACGTTGTTCGCGAGCATCCGGTTCAACCAATCCAAAGCTCCTGGACCGCTCGCGATGAACTGGCCCATGTGCGAGATGTCGAAGATGCCGGCCGCCGTGCGCACCGCCGCATGCTCGTCCATGATCGACGTGTACTGGACCGGCATGTTCCATCCCGCGAAGGGAACCATGCGGGCGCCGAGACGGACGTGGAGGGACTCCAACGGAGTGCTCTGGATGGTGCTCACGGGCGAAGCCTGTGAAGCCTCTCTCCCCTTGTCAAACCGCGCCCCTTATGCGGGGTGAAATTGACCGATTCTATCGCCCCCGCCGGGATTCGTAGACCTTCTCCATCGTGTTCAGCACGTCCGTGATCCGGTCGTGCCGTTTCGGCCGGGGGCGAAGCTGCAACTCGTCCTTGAGCCGCATGTAGTCGTTGAACTCCCCGCTCAGCTCGCGGGCCTGCGAGATCTCGATGAAGTCCATGAAGTCCCGCGCGCGCAGGGCACGCTCCATACGGATCCGGCGCTGGTTCGCCAGCTCCTCCACCTGCTTCGCCAGATCGTCGCCCTTCTTCCCGCCGGCCAGATCGCGGAGGATCTGCTGGTACTCGGCCAGCAGGGACCGGTAGGAGGGGAAGCAGCGGTAGCTCAGGCGCGAGAGCGCGTCTTCCGCGGGGCGCAGGGCCTCCACCCGCTCCTGCTCCTTCAGCCCGGGGAGAAGCTTCCACTCGTCGATGCCGTGGTTCACCACGTTCCCGTCCGGGCCGCGCAGGTGGAAGCGCAGGGCCTCGTCCAGCGCCAGTTCGGTGTCGCGGATCGACAGTACCTCGGTAAGTTGCGGCTGCACCATCCGGGCCAGCTTCAGCGCCCACCATTTCTGCAAGCTGTTGCCGGAAAGATTGAGTTGCGGGAAATGCCTCCGCAGCAGCACCGGCATCTCGCCGGCGAAGCGCGCGGCCTCACCGCAGAAGGATTCGAAGGCGCCGCGACCCTCCGGTTGCTCGAGCAAGGCCATCACCAGCGCCCCCGAGAGCGCGCGGAAGGACAGACGCGAGGCCCCGTCCAGCCGCCGGAAATTGTCATCGGGCAACTCGAAAATCTCATCCGCCGTGAAACCTCCGCCCTGGCGGAAGACCCCTTCGTAGAGACGCCGGTCGGCGCGGCTCGTGCGCCACTTGTTCGCCTCGATCAAACCCTCCACCAGCCACGGGCGCACCACGAGGATCTCGTCGTAGCCCTCCGGCTTCGCTCCGCGAAGCGCCCGCTCGTAAAGCAACATGGTGAGAGCCGCCCGCTCCAGTTGCTCGTTGTCGATTCCCCGTGAGAGGTGAACGCGGATCCGTAGAATGAAGGTCTCCGGTGTTACAACGAGTTCATAGACGACGCTGCGCGGCGGCGGCGGATCGCCCGGCTTGCCGGAGAAGATCACATCCACCGGCACCTTGAACTCCTCCGCCCTGCCCTTCGGTGTCAGGCGCAGCGGTGCGTTCGGGTTCTTCTCTTCCTCCGAGTCGGCCCCGTTCTTCAGAAGATCCTCGAAGTTGTCCTTCGTTTGCTCCAACAGCAGGGCCACCGAGCCGCGCTGGGCACTGTCTCCCCCGCTCACGCGGAACATGCCGGAGCGGCTCACCGCCCGGTCCACCGGCACCGGCTGGGGAACATTTCCGCCGGGCTTGACCACCTGCGGCACTTCTTCGAACGGCACCGCGGCGGGCGCTTCTTCCACCGGTACCGCCGCCGGCGGCTCCTGTGCCGCGAGGCAGGGAAGCATCGCGGCGATCAACAGGCCGGCTTGGAAGAAGGGTCGCGCCATGGGTTGTTAGAAAGTTCCCGACGGCCCCGGTAGCGCGGAGCCGCCATCGGGCCGCGGATCAAGCACCAGCTTGCCGTCCTCGATCGTGATCCGCGCCATCTCCTCGAAGGCACTGCTCAGCTCGGTCTTGTAAACTCCGGCCAGCTTCCCGAACGAGGGCAGCACCAGATGCGAGAATCCCTGCGGCACCACGAGCTGCCCGAAGCGCCCGCCCTTCATCAGCTTCTGCGCGATCGGACTATCCGGCATCTGCGGAAAATAGGTCCCGCCGTTCCGCATGACGTTGGTCACCGCGCGGTCGTTCAGTTCGATCACCTGCTCGACCCGGAAATACATCGAGGTCGTCATCGGCCGCCCCATCACCGAGCGGACGATGATCACCTCGGCGCGCTCCTTCTCCAGGCGCACCCGCACGTCGTCGAGCGTGACGAACTTTTCAAGCAAGCCGCCCTGCTTCGCCGCCAAGCTCTGCTTCAGGTAAAGATTGATCTCCTCCTCCGTCAGACTCAGCGGGAAGCTCTGGTGCACCGCGTTCTTGAGCACCTGCCGCAAGTCGCGCGCCTTCGCTCCGGAAGCCGACACGGGCGAGGTGCCCTTGAGGTCGCTCAGGTCCTGCGGCTGGAAGATGAACCACACCGCCACCCCGAGCCCGGCCACGCCGGCGAAGGTGAAAAGAGAGACCAACTTGCCCAGGCAACTGCCGCGGCGCTTCGGGGATTCCTGTTTCTCGTCGGCCATGTGCGCGAGGCGTAGCAAACGCGATCACGTTTGGGAAGAGCGCTCAATCGCCGCTTTTCGCGGGCGCGGCGGCGGGAGCCGGAGCCGCCGGCGCGGATGGCGCTTCCGCCGGCTTGGCAGCCGCGCTGTCCTGCTTCGCCCCGTCCTTGTAGGAACTCGAGCGGTAATCCGTCTGGTAGAAACCCGCGCCCTTGAAAATCAATCCGGCACCCGTCCCGAGCAGGCGCCTCACCTTCCCGTCGCAATTCTCCTGCGGGCAATCTTCCAGCTTCGCATCGTTCATGCTCTGGAAGACCTCGAAGCGGTGACCGCACTTCTGGCAGACGTAATCGTAATTCGGCATGGCTCTCGGGCCCGCATCCATAGCACGCGCCCGCCCGCATGCAAGCCCCCCGGGACCGCGAGCCCCTGCCTCGGCCGCCCCCGGCCCGGCATCGAGGGCCCGGACTCCCGCGTCTCCGCCGCATGGGCCAAAACTCCCCCGGCCCGAAGCAACTCGCCCCGGGCTCCTCTCGCGCTTTCAGATCATTCCCCTAAAACGGCAGCGGGTCTTCGTTAACAATCACGAAACCCCGCAGGACCAGATAGGCCTCCACCACCACGATCCCGTTCGCCAGCGTGCCGCCGAGGTCGTTCGTCTCGTCGGTCAGCTTGGGATCGAGGCGGAAGGTGCTCTTCGAGCTGTTGACTTGGGAGAAGCGGCCCGTCGCATAGCCGGAGGCGGCCAGCGGGTCGATCCCGAAGTCTTCCGAGCAAATGGTGTGGGTGTGGAATCCGGCCAGCTTGCGCGCGGCCTGGATGGAGAACCCGGCTTGGGGCAAGGGAACCAAGCTCCGGATTCCCCCGAGGGTGCCGGTTTTCCGGTTCCAGATGTCTTCCGTGTCGCCTAGCCCCGGAATGTCCTCGCTCCACGAGGCATTGAACTGCTTGTGGAGCTCGTAGCCGAATCCCGAGTTGCGGTAGTTGGGCAGGATCACCGGGCCTTTGGCGAAGTTCCCGGTCGATTTGCTGGCGACTTTCATCCGGTTATCGAGCGTGTAAAGCGCGTAACCGGTCCCTCCCAGGGAGGACGAAACCCCGATCTGCTGGAGTTTCATGACGCCTCGGGTCGAGGCGGTGATCCCCGTGGAGGCCAGATAGTTCAGCAACTCCCACTGGATCGTGGTGGTGCCGCGATAAACGAGATGCTCTGCCTGACTGGTCGCGGGCCCCGCGAAAAACAGGGCGCAGGCCAGTCCCGCGGAGCGGAACATTTGATTCTTCATGACTGGGGGTGGATTGAAATGAATCCCCTCGATCCACGTCACTCGACGCGGATCAAATTGTGGTCGAACCGATGCCGGCTCCGCTGCCACCACGCGGCGGCGGCGGAAGGGTCATCGAACTCCTCGTCGAGGAGGAACTCCGCGGTGTGGTCCCGGTTTGCGAACCCGCCCACACCCGGCCCGATCGTCGGGCTGGGCTGAAGCTCGGCAGCTTTTGAACCCCCGCATTCATGGTGCCCGCGACCGGCGGGTCCGGATCTTCGCGACGGTCATTGGATGAAACCGGCCGCTGCTTGTCAAAGGAATGCGGAATCCCCCGCTCCGCCCCCGCAGCCGCAGGGGGTTGACCCTGCCCCATGCCTCGGTTTATGATCCGCCCATCCGAAACACCATGAGAGCCCGATTCATCCCTGCTGCCGTCCTCCCGCTCCTCGCTGTCGCCTGTGGTCCGATGGACGGAACCATGATCGGGGGCGGTGAGTCGCGATACCTCGCCGGCTTCAACGGCAAGCGCGAGCACGACTGGAAATCGAGCCCGATCCCCGACGACGTTTCGTACTGGGACGGCGACCACCTCACCGGCCCCGCCTCGATCCGGATCAACCTGACCCAGCAGAAGGCCTTCTTCTACAAGGGCGGCCAGCTCGCGGGCGTCTCCCGCATCTCCACCGGCAAGGAAGGCCGCAGCACTCCTTCCGGCACCTACAAGGTGAATCAAAAGGACAAATGGCATCGTTCCTCCAGCTACGGCATGTTCAAGGAGAAGGGGACCGACCGCATCGTGGATGACGACGCAGAGGCCCACAACGAACCCGTCCCTCCCGGCTGCTACTACGAAGGAGCCCCGATGTTCAACTACCTGAACTTCGCTCCGGCCGTCGGCATGCACACCGGTTATCTGCCCGGCTATGCCGCCTCCCATGGCTGCGTGCGCATGCCCGACCACATGGCCCAGAAGTTCTTCGAAAACGCTCAGATCGGCACGCCGGTTACCGTCGAACGATGACCACCGGACTCCCCGATCCGGAAACGACCCTC
>CBFGPU010000252.1:0-5275 GCA_965650715.1 uncultured Haloferula sp.
AAGATGGAATCCGCGCGCGGGGATCTTTTGGAGCGCTGCCGCGAACGATGGAAGCTGTCCACTGCGGCAGCTGCCCTTTTAACAGAGATCGCGCCGCCGGGGTCCTCTCTCGAGATACTGGCGGAACTCGCAAAGGCGTGCCCTGTTCGGTTGAAGCAACCAAGGCCCATTGAGGAAGCCATCTCGTCCGCAGGAGGCGTGTGTTGGGACGAGATCGACGAGCACCTGATGTTGAGGAAGTTTCCCCGGGTCTTCGTCGCGGGCGAAATGATCGACTGGGAGGCTCCGACCGGCGGTTACCTGATGCAGGGTTGTTTTGCAACGGGCGGCATCGCGGGTGCCGCCGCGGTGTCGTGTCCGCTCAAGGCCAGGCCAGACTGAAGTCCACGATCACGGAGGCGTGATCGCTTGGCCAGGTATTGGCGCGCGTGGCGCTGACGTTGTCGCCATAGACGTAGCCATCGTTCTCGACGCCGTTCGTGAAAATCTCGGCGCTCACGGGAGTCGCGGGGCTACCCTTGTGGAAAACGAAGTCGATGCGGTCCTGCGGTTCATCCGGGCTGTTGTAGAGAGGCGACCAGGTGATGGCAGGTTGTTGGGCCGGATTTGGGAAGAGGTGGCGGAACGAATCGGTCATGCCGGCATTGGCCACGGCGACCGTGACCGGCCATTGCACCACCTTCCCATAGTGGGCGGAGGAGTTCGCAGCGGTCCAATCGAGATGCGAGGGGCAATTGAAGTCACCCGTGAGGAAGACCGGCACGGTATCCGCCCCGGACAGGTGACTCGACATCCCGCTCAGGATCGCCGTGATCTGCTCGTCGCGCTGCGAAGCCAGTTCTTCCGCCAACACGCTGGCATTGGTCGAGCCCGCGCGCTTCGCCTCGTAGGGCCCGTAGTGCAAATAGTCGAGGTGGGTATTGAAGATCACGACCTCGCGAAGCGGTTGGCTGCAGAGGCGGATGCGGGCGCCCTTCGCGACGCCGTTCCCCGCGGTGTAGGCGGCCGTGATCGGATAACGGCTCGCGATCCCGCTGTCACCAGAACCCGTAGGGCTGTAGTACCAACCGAGTTCGTTGGCGATGGTCTGCACCCGATAGGCCCCGGAGCCCGACGCATTGTCCACGGTCTCCTGGGTGCCGATGATATCAACATCCCCCTCGATGATGGAACGGATTCCCTTGGTCGCTCCTTGATCCACCTGTCCCCAGCCGTGCCAGAGGTTGTAGGACATGACCCGTAGTGAGGAGACTTGTTCCTGACCGGCTTGGAAGACCGGGATCGTCATGTCCGCGGTCCGCGAATTCCCCAACAAATCGGTGGCGCGGAGGACGAAGGCCCCCTGTCCGGCATCACTGGTGGAGGGTGTTCCCGAGATTGCGCCCGCAGTGCTCACCTGAAGCCACGCCGGGCCGGAGACCTTGGAGAAGGCCAGGGCGTCGCCGGGATCGGGATCATAAGCGTAGGCATGCACCTTGCCGGTGTAAGCCTGACCGGCCACCGCATGGCGTTGGATGAAGGCGGGCACCACCCATACCGGCAGCGCCGGGCCGCCGGTAGGCGTGACGCTGAATTGGGCGGGACCCGCGATCTTGGCATAGCCGTTGTCCGCGAGGAACCAGACTTTGTAGTTGCCGGGAGCCAAAGTGGGATTGGCGAAGGTCACGCTACCGCTCTTCAGGTTGCCGCCCGGAGTCTGCGTGCCATTGGCATAGAGCCAATCCAGGTAGGTGCCTGTGGAAGGATTGTTGATGCTGGCGGGAAAGATCCCGATCCAGTCGTCGTTGTTGCCGGGACCGCCGCTGAAGGTCGCGGTGATCGGGCTGCCGGCGGGATAGGAGGATGCGTCGAGGGTGATCGACTTGGGTGCCGCGGTGAGGGCGGCACTACAAGCGAAGGTGATTAGAATTCCGGGAACGAGGGTTTTGATCATGGCTTATCAAGTTCCCTTGATTCCAGGGGAGGTCACAAGGGGCATAATCGCCCGAAGGGATGGCAGGATCGACGGAAGAAACGGGCGCTTGGTCAGATTTGCCGGGCGGCTTCGAAGCAGGCGATCAACCGCAGTGGAAATCGATCAACAAATCGGATGAAGAGTCGAAAAGGGCGGCCGTTACCGGCCGCCCTCGGAAATGTCACCTCACGCCGCCTTGGAAGGATCGATCGGCGTGGCCGGCTCCCCGGTGGCATCGGTTTCCTTCAAGCTATCCCAAGCGGTGAGCAATTTCACCATCGCTTGGAAAACCCCGGCCTGTGCGGCATCGCGACCGTCCCCGCCGAGCATGACCAACTTCTCGGGCACGAGCGGTTGCTCGCTACGGGCGAGCTCGCTGGCGACAAGGTTCAGCGCGTAGAGGCGGTTATCGCCGTAGGCCGCGACTTTCTGGCGGCTGACCTCGGCTTCCGCTTCACCGATGCGGGCGATCTTGCCAGCCTCCGCTTCCGCGATCTGGCGGATGCGGGCCGCTTCGCCTTGGCCGACGAGTTCCGCCACGCGGGCCTGGCCTTCGGCCATGGCGACCTCGCGCTTGGCGAGCCGCTCGGCCTCGGCAAGCTGGGCGGAACCGCGGTTCGCGGAAACCTGGATCTCGATCTGCGTCTCGGTCAGGTGGGTCTGGCGAGCGGCTTCGGCCTGCGCCTGGTTGAGTTCCTTCAGGCGCGCGGCGGCCTGCTGTTGCTTGGCGAAGGTCTCCTTCTGCTCCTCCGCCAAGCGGCGCTGGCGGAGCTGGTCGAAGAGGGCGTCGATGGGATCCTCGCCATCCTTGCGGTGAGCGCTTTCCGGACGGCCGATCAGCACCGCCACGCAGTTGATGTCGTAGCCTTCGAACCGGCGTCCGAGTTCCTCGGTGGCGATCCGCTGGATCTCCTCGCGATGGGTCAGCAGGTCGAGCATGTTGCTGCTCTGTGCCACGTCGCGGAAATAAGCGGTCAGGATCGGGTCCAGGGTCTGGCTGATCAAGCGGTTCACGTCGCCGAAGCGCTGTACCACGCGCGGGGCCTTCTGGTAGTCGATATGGAGCACCAGGCTGAGCGGCAGCAAGGGCTCGTAGCCGTCCGCGGTGATGATGGGGATGCTGGTCAGGTGTTCGTCGTACTTGTGGGTCTCCGTCTGGCCGCTGATCCAGCGGAGTACGAAGTTCACCGTAGGTACCAGCTCGACTTTCAAGGCATACGGGTTGAGTGCGTATTTGCCGGGGGTGAGCGCCTGCTTCCACACGCCGCGGCGACCGCTTTCGACCTGCTCGCCGTAGCGGAAGTTCGCGCCGGTCACGTCGGTGCCATCGCCCCCGAAGTAGCCGATGACCACGCCGACGTAGCCTATCGGGATCAGGGTTTTCGGCTTCAGCTCCACCGTGGCGAACCAGCGGTTGATGAAGTAGGTGCCGTCGGTGAGCACCTGGAGCTGCTTGCCGCGCCGACCGCCGAGTTTCAGGAACACCTCGGGATCCTGGAAGTAGTTGTGCCCGGAGCCGCCGACGGCATCGCGGACCTCCGGGGCGATCACATCACCGGCTTCCAGCGAGGGACCGTCGTGGATGGTGACCACCCCGATGTTGTCGGACTCGGCAAGGCCGCCGGGCTTCGGCGGTTCGGTCTGCTTGCCCTTGGGATCGCCGACGATCACCGGCGTGAAGCCGTTCTGCGCTTGCAACTCCTCGCGCCAGAACTGGGCCATGCGGTTCTCCTCGGTGGAGATCGGGCCGGTATGAACGCCGGTTTCCGTGATCACCATGAAGACGGCGGTATTGATGGCATACACGCCCTCGCGCAGGATGCCGCGCTGGCGGCCGCGCTGGCCACCGTTTTGCAGGAAGCCGACCGCATCCTGGAAGCCGTTGCAATCGACCAGGTGGCCTAGCGTTTGCACGGGCAGCAGCGGTTGGCCGTCCCGTGCATAGACGTAGCCGATGCGGCCTTCCGCGACGGTCACGAGCGGCACCTTGTGGATATTGAATTTCCAGAAGGGATAGCCGAAGTAGAGGCCGCCGCGCAGCACCTTCGCCTGATAGCCTGCCTCGCCGTTGAGAGCGATGATGCGGCCTTCGGTGAGCGAGCCGCTGGCGGACCAGAGTTTCTCGATGATCCCCACCCGGCGGTGCGGGATGTACCGCACGCCGAGGAAGAGATAGATACAGATCGCGATGACCAAAACGATGGCCACGCCGATTCCAACGCTGAGCAGAATGCCAGCAATCATAGTGTTCTCCTTTTCTCTCTTTCGATAACCGGTCCCGCCCGCCTGCGGGAAGGCGGGGGCCGGCGATGTTGTCTCGGGACTTGCGAAGCGGCGGCGGCTCCGGCGTGCCCCTTGTTTCAGGAGAGACAACCGAACGATCCGCGCCCCGCGGTGATGCCTACGGGGTTAGCTGTCGGGCTGGAGCCACCACGTGCTCCCGGTGCCGCAGGCACCGTATGCCCCGAAGACCGCGGCCACGGCGCAAGGCCCTGGCAAAACGATCGGGATTGGTTCCCCCGTTGCTCCGGACCACGCGTCCGGTGCACTCGGCTGACGGTTTCGTTCTCAAAGAACTTGGGCGGATGTTAGGACCTCTCCCCCACCCACACAATGCGGCGGTTTATAACACCCCCGTGGCGGTGTAGTATGCGAGTGTGCCGTTGGAACAAACGCCATCGAGGTCGATGACTTCGCGCCGCCGCCATCCGCAACTTGCAAAGTCGCGCTACTTCCAGTGCCAGCGGATTTCCTGCACCACGTCGGGATGCAGGCTCTGGTGCACGGGGCAGCCGTTGCCGGTGGCCTCCAACAATTTACGCTCCGGGTGGTCGGCAGGTAGCGGCATGTGGATGTCCACCTCCAGCTTGGAGATGCGCCGCGGCGTGTCGGTGGACATGTGCTTCTTCACGTCCACTTTCATCCCTTCCAGAGCGATCTCCTTCCGTTTCGCAACGATGCCCATGACGGTGGCCATGCAAACACCGAGCGCGGTGGCCACGAGATCGGTGGGCGAGAAGGACTCGCCGCGGCCGTTGTTGTCCACCGGTGCATCCGTTTCAAGGATGGTTCCGGAGGGCCCGTGGACCGCCTGGCAATGGAGGTCGCCCTGATAATCGATCTTGATCTCAACCATCGTCGTCAATGTCGCGTTCCGTCGGCACGGTTTCCGGTTTCGGCGGGTCTTTGGCAAGCACGATGCGGAAGCCGAAGATCCCGTCGACGGCATCGGGCGGCTGCGGATAGCGGTAGCCGGTGTAGAGATCCTGCTGCGAATAGCTCTTCCAAGATCCGCCGCGAAGAACCCCGAATTCCTGGGTG
>CBFGPU010000253.1:0-5274 GCA_965650715.1 uncultured Haloferula sp.
CGCGGGAGCGGTCTGCGCCACCGCGTGAGCGCGCAGGGCGAGCGCCGGCTGGTGTTGCTTGGCGAGGGCGACGGCCTCGGCCCCGTCGCGGGCCTCGACGACATCGACATCCTCAAGCTGCATGACGAGGTAGCGGCGCATGTCGGGCTCGTCATCGGCCACGAGCACGAGCGGCCGGGAACCGGACGAAGTGCGGCCGATGCCGCGGGCCGCCACGGATGCTTCCCCGAGGTCGGCGGGGCGGGCGACCGAGAGGGCGGCGCGGCGGTGGAGCTCCTCGATGTGCTTGCCGGATCCGAGGTGGGGGTTGTCGTCCTCCTCTTCGGCCGGCGGGGCAAAGGCCGCGGCCTCCACGGGGATATCCACCTTGAAACGGGTGCCCACCCCGATGGTGCTCTCCGCATCGATCTTGCCTTGCATGGTATCGACGAGGCTGCGGACGAGCGCGAGGCCGATGCCGGCCCCTTGGAACTTGCGGGTGGAAGAGGAATCGACCTGCCAGAAGCGCTCGAAGATGCGTTTGAGGCCGTCGCTCGAAATGCCGACGCCGGTATCCGCAACGGAGAGCACGAGACGCCCGTCCTCCTGCACCGCATCCACGTCAATCCGGCCGCCGGAGGGAGTGAACTTGATCGCGTTGATGGTGAGGTTGAGCAGCACCTTCTCGATCTTGTCGCGGTCCAGCATGAGGACAGCGTCGCGACCGCGGATGTTCCATTCCAGTGCGACGCCGTCCTGGTCGGCCAGGTGGCGCATGGAGTTCATCAAGCCGTCGAGGAGGTCGCGGAGATTGGTCGGCTGGAGCTTGAGGTCCGCATGGCCGGTATCGAAGCGGACGAGGTCGAGCAGGTCGTCGATGAGCTTGAGCAGGCGCAGGCCGTTGTGCTCGGTCATGGCGAGCATGTCGCGGACGTCCTGCTGCGGGGCGGCCTTGAACCTTTCGGCAAGCCGCTCGGTCAGGCCGATCATCACGGTGAGCGGGGTGCGGAGCTCGTGGCTGATGTTGGCGAAGAAGCGGGTCTTCGCCTCGTCCAGTTCGCTGAGCTGGCGGTTCGAGGTTTCGAGCAGTTCGCGGGCATCCTCGACCTCCTTGCGCAGGGCGAACTCGCGGAAGCGGAGGCGCTCGTAGAAGAAACTGCCCGCAAGCACGAAGACACCGGTGACGAAGAGGAAGTAGAAATTGTTGAAGAACAACTGGTGATCCCGATGGCCGCCGGAAAGCAACACGGCGGCGATGTAGGTCCCTATACAGATCACGATCATTCCGACAGAATTCCAGAACGACCAGCGCAGGAGCAGCGCCATGCCGAGGAAGACCAGATTGAGGCCGGCGTAATAGACGGAAGTCCCGCCGCCGGTTTTCATGATCATCCAGCAGATCCCGACGGTCGGGAGGAAGGGGATGGCCTGGGCGATCCAATTGCGCGAGCCCTCCCGGGAGAGATAACCGAGCGCCCAGAAGACCACGCAGAGGAGGAGCGTGACGACGCCGCGGATGAAGAGGAAATGCCAGGCTTGGTCGCGGAAAACCATCCAGTCGAGGGTGGTGCCCGCGAGCATGAAGAGGGCGGCCAGGGCGGCGGCACGGCGCGCGTTGTCCACCGACACGCCGTGTTCGTAGCGCTCGAACGCGCGCTTCAGCTCGGCCTCGTCCGCCGGGATGAGGGGTTCTGTGTTGGCGTCAGCCATCGGCCAGCTCGATTTCCAGGAAAAGGTTCACGCCGGTGGAATCGGCCTTCACGTCCACGCGCTTGACCGGAAGTCCCGCTGGCACGAGGTCGAGCATCTCTTCCTTGCCACGGTAGATCAGGTTCCACTCCATGAGGTATTCCATCCAGGCCTTGCGGGGGTTGGTATCGGCCACGTTCGTCACCACCACGATACCGCCCGGCTTGGCGATCGAGCAGAAAAATTCGACGAGGCGCTTGCCGACGCGCTGGGAGAGGTAGTCGAAGAGGCCGGCGCAATAGACGACGTCGTAGGTGCCGAACTCGGGGTCTCCGCCCGGCTGCACGGCCGCCTTGAGGATCTGGTGGACGGAGCGCGGGATGAAGCGGAGGCGGGTATTGCGGCCCTCCGCCATGCGGACCTTGTCGAGACGCTCGCGGGTGTATTCGAGGGTCTCGGGGTTGAAGTCGAGCAGGTCGAACTCCATGAGATCGCTGGAATCGTGCTCGCGGAGGAAGCGGAGGACTTCCTCCGCGGGGCCGCAGCCGAGGTTGAAGGCGCGGGCGCGACCGCGGGAGAAGCGGCTGCTGGACTCGCGGTCGAGAAGTTCCACGAGGTAGTCGATACGGTTGCGGTGGGCGACGACCGGCTCCGTATTGAGCATGGCATAATTGAGGAGCTTCGCGAAGGACGACGCGCCTTCGTAGGGGTCCCGCAGCATCATGTTGACCATTTCATAGTCGCCCGCGTAGCCGAGCGGCTTGGTATAGGTACGATACAGGAAGGGCGAACAGAGGACGATGGGGTGAAGCTCCCGGCGGATATAGGATTTGTGGGACGGGACTTCCTCCTCGCTGATCTGGCCGGCCACCGCCTCGAAGTTCTCCATGGCGGGGATCACCTCCTCCACGACTTTCTGTTGGATATTCGAGAAGATCTCGCGCTCGAGGTCGTCGCGACGGCGGGTGGCGGTCGAGCGGATGCCGACATCGATGCCGCCCATCCAGTGCTGCACGCCGGTGAGGGCGCTGGACATGTCGGCGACGGCCACCTTGAAGGGGTCCTGGACGTGGTTGGCAGCCTTCCACTCCGACATGAAGGAGGCGAACTGGGCGCCGAGGTCGGCCTCGCCACTGACACCGGAGAGGAAGTCCACCTCCTGCCAGCCGTCTTCCAGGTTCGCCTCGCAGACGAGGACGAGGCCGGTGTTGAGCAGGTTGCTGACGACCGCCTTGCCGCGGTAGATGAGGCGGCGGTTGGCCAGGATCCGGAAATCGGACAGGACCTCCGAAAGCTGGAGGATGCTGTATGGATTATATACTTCGAAGACGACCGAGTAGCGGGTCAATCGGAGCAGGTTGGCCTGCACCTCCATTCCTTGGCTATTCCGGCATTTGATGACACTTTGCGACTGGTCGGGAAGGATCTCCATCAGCAATGGTATTTCTTGGAAAGGTACGACACCCGAAATCGGACATTCGAGCAAGCTCTAGTCGCATTCCTGCAATTCTTGCAGGGTTAGAGCATGACTCCGAAAAAATCCTTCATTACCTGCCGGTAGACATCCCGCTTGAACTCCGGAAGCCATTCCAGATCGAATTCCTCGGGCATGATCCAGCGGTAGGCGCCGAATTCGCGCGGGCGCTGGTTCACGTCGATCTCCGGGGCGTTGTCCTTGAGTAAACAGTGATAGTAGGTTTGCTCCTGGCCGTGACAACCGTGCTTGCGCATCTTCTTCATGCGGACTTCCTCCGGATAAAGGTAGCGGTAGCCGGTGCGGTAGCCGAGCAGTTCATAGTGCTGGGGGAGGAGACCGATCTCCTCGCGGACCTCGCGGAAAAGCGCCTGCTCCAAGGTTTCGCCGTCGTCCACGCCGCCTTGGGGGAATTGCCATGCACCGGGAATGGACCACCTCTCGCAGATGAGCAACTGCCCCTGCGGTCTGATCATCAGCGCGGCGACATTTGGCCGGAAACGAACCACGGCCGGATTTCTATGCAATTGCGGTCCCGCCCTCAATCCTTAACTTTCCCGAAATAATGCGCGTAAACTCGCCAAATTCATGAAGTCCCTCCACACTCCGGAAATATGAAGAAGCCCGTCTTACCCCTGTTGTTCGCGATGTTCATCCTGCTGCAGCCCGCGCCGCTGTGGGCCCAACAGAACAATGACGACGATGACCAAGGCGACGACAGCGAACAGGTCGAGGACGACAAGGAGGCGGAGGAATCGACAGCGGAAGAATCACAGGGGCCGAAACGCTTCTGGAGCGCGAGCCTGCAGGGCGGCGAGTATTCGGTGGCACTGGACAAGGTGACCTCGATCAGCCTGCACGAGTACGTGCTGAACGTGAACCTGATCGTGACGGAAATGGTGATCGATACCGACGGCCGCGCGCTGGCCCGGTTCTATCATGTACGCTCGGTGGCGGAAGACACGGCGTCCGGCTCGGCGGGACGGCTGGTGGAGCGGGGCAAGGACCTGATCGACCGGGCGGGGCAGCGGGCGAAGGTTGACTTCCACAACCTGCCGCAAAAGGACTACCCCACGACCAGCCACGCGGGGATGATCGAGTACCGGGTGATGCGCCTGAACGACCTCAAGGCCCTCTTCAAGAGCGCGCAAGGTTCGTGGGAGTCGAACCAGGGGAAGAAGGTGACGCTGAAATGACCGGAGTGCGGAGGGGTCATTCATCCCTCTCCCGCGGCTCCTCCTTGCCGCGAAGGACATCGAAGATCCCTTCGACTTCCTCGACGACGCCTTTTGCGTCCTCGATGACGGCACGGCCCTGATCGAGGACATCGGCCCCCTTCTGCAAGTGGGCTTCGAGGTCTTGATCGATGACCTCCTTGGTGAACTTGAGGACGCGCTCGCCGGTTTCCGGAAGCACCTCGAACATCCGCAGGCCGGCGGCTTCGACGAGGCGTTTGCTGAGGTCCTCTTCCGGCTCATCAAGGGTGCCGGTGATCCGGAGATCGGTCCAGAGGAGCCCGCGCTCGCCCGGTGAGAAAACGACGGACTCCGCCCCGGGGATGCGGGCGAGCACGCCGGGGACGATGCCAAGACGGAAACGGCCGTCGAGCCGTTCCTGCGGATCCATCCGGAGCGCGCCCTCGAGCCGCATCAAGCCCTCGCTCGATAGGACGAAATTGCGCAGGACGAGGGTGCCGTCTTCCCAGGCGAAGTCGGTCTTGCCCTCCTCCAGTGCGAGGCGGCGGAAGCGCGTGGTGTCCGCATAGGCGGAAAGCGAATCAAGCAGGGGCAAGGCGGTCAGCACGCCATTCGCGAGGACGAGATTGCCGGTGACGGAAGGACCGGCGTCGTCGCCTTCGACGGTGAACCCGCTATCGACCTTGCCGCTGAGCCGCTGCTTCCAGTTCTCCGGCAGGATCTCCGCGCAGTAAACGTCGCGGAGGTCGCCGGTGAAGGTGTAGCCTTCGCCCTTCACGGACATCTCGCCGGAGAGGTCGAGGCGTCCGCTCTCATAGACTTGGAAGTCGGCACCGGTGAGATAGATCGTATCGCCCCGATAGAGGAGGCGCGCGCGCCCGAGGTTCATGCGCGGGGCCCACTTCCAGGGACGCTTGACGGTGCCGTCATTGCCTT